>NZ_JCAYNT010000079.1:0-509 GCF_059758095.1 Shewanella sp. MF05913 | reverse complement strand
AACACAGTATCGCCGATGGTAGTGTGGGGTCTCCCCATGCGAGAGTAGGTCATTTCCAGGCGCCTAATTTACTCGAAAGAGTAGTGATAAGCCCGTTGCTAGCGCAACGGGCTTTTTTACGTCTGTAATTTATCAATATGGTCAGAGAAAGAGGCTGCAGTGTGGCCGATATGCCCATGCGAGAGTCGGTCATACCAATTACATTAAATATATGATCTAATTAATCGTCATTCTCTTATTGCAATATTTATGAATAATATCAATCTTGCTGCATAAGCTAAATCTGAAAAAAGCGCTCGTAAACGTATGCGTTACCTCGCCTTATACCATTTACATTAATTAACTGGTCAGTTTTGTCCAGTTTCTAGAGCATAATTTAATTACCCTTTCAGGCTCTGCAATAAAGTGATTCCATGCAATTGAGCACTGTTCAACAATATCGTCATATCCACTAAAACAACGATTGGCAAGTTCATTTTGACGAAGCCATTGCCACACTTGTTCTACAG
>NZ_JCAYNT010000078.1:0-515 GCF_059758095.1 Shewanella sp. MF05913 | reverse complement strand
AGAGTCCGGTTGAAAGTACACCGCCCAAGATTGCGAGCTTAGGGGAGAAAACTCGTGCAGCGATTAACAGGCCAACTGAAATTTCAAGCACACCCAGAAAATTTGAGAATCCTTGAATGCTGAGGAAACTATACATCCATGAAAGCAGAGGGCTATTACTAACAAAACCATGTATACCGTTTGCTTCGTAGCTAGTGAATTTCATACCACCAAACCACAAATATATTATCGTCATGGCAACGTAGATGCCACCTATACCAAACTTAGTGACTTTTGCACCGAGATTATTACTAAGGATATTGGTAGTCTGGACACCATTTTCAATTTCGGAGGTAACCATTTTATATCTCCAATTATTTTTAGCCATGTGGACTCACTCTATGTAGCTCACTAAAATGATATGACTCTTGAGAAAAACTATATGTTTACTCGGGTCGAACCTAACTTAGGTAATTGCTGTAGTTGAGCACCAATGGATTAGACATCAATGCCTAGTGGTTGAACGGCGGGGAAGT
>NZ_JCAYNT010000077.1:0-521 GCF_059758095.1 Shewanella sp. MF05913 | reverse complement strand
TGAATCCCTACCTGAGCAATACACCCACATGTAGCTGTTCACTTTATCGGATTTCACCACCTTTAATGGCGTTTCATCGGCAAACAACGTGGGCTGCTTTAACAGCTCGGCTTTAAGTCGCTCAACTAGTGGCGCGAATAGCGCGGCGGATTTGTCTATCCAGCTGCTCATGGTCTGGCGACTGAGTTCAATACCATATTGCTTGAACATCGCTTCCTGGCGATAAAGCGGTAGCCCATATTGGTATTTACTGGTGATAAGCTGACTGAGCAAACTGCTTGTGGCAATGCCTTTGTTGATGGGCATGGCAGGCATTGAGGCCTGTTTAATCGGGGTGTGAGTTGAAGATTTATCACAGTGACGGCAAGCGTACTTAGGCCGAATGTGCTCAATCACTTTGATTTGAGCGGGAATAAACTCAAGCTTTTCTGACTTATCTTCACCCATTTTATGTAGCTCTCCGCCACAGCAATCACACAATTTATCTTCAATATCGTGGATAACTTGTTCACGGGGTAAGT
>NZ_JCAYNT010000076.1:0-538 GCF_059758095.1 Shewanella sp. MF05913 | reverse complement strand
AACAAATTAACAAGGCCACCCAAAATAGTTGTTAAGAGTGTGGGTGGCAATTTAAGAACCATAAAAATGGGTGGCAATGTAAGAGGAGCCTCCAGCTTGAAAACTCAATAATATCGATTACCCCACACGTCTATGTTCAGTAATATTGTTTCATCTCATATCTTTAACTGAATCCCTTTGCTATCTTTTATTGTAAAGCAGACTAGTGCTCTGATTTATCTCAGGAGGTTATGTGGCGAGATTACTCGTATTGTTAATTGTCTTTAGTGTCATCCCCATATCTTCTGTCTATGGAAAAGAGTTGAAGCTTGCTGTGGTACCTAAATTTAACAGTGTTTTTTTTGAGCAAAGTAAAACTGGCTGTATAAAATTAACATAGCCACCCAAAATAGTTGGCGAAATAATAGACAGTAAACTACGCTTTATTTACCCCCTGCTAAATGGTATTTAAAGATGGCCAGACCAAGACAGACAATCGTTAGTCTAGAAGATACCCCTTATTATCACTGTTGCTCGCGTGTAGTACGCAAAGCTTTTT
>NZ_JCAYNT010000075.1:0-539 GCF_059758095.1 Shewanella sp. MF05913 | reverse complement strand
TTTAGGCTAGTCAGTGACTCTATGTATTTATTACATCAAAAATATTCACGTGGTGATGAACTTTCATCTCTAAAGCCAGATCTACTCAAAGCGTTAGAGTATCGTCAATGGCAAAAAAATTATGCTGATGCATTACCTGACAACGAACAAGCTGAGCGTATAGATTGGGAAGAAATTCGAGAAGATTACTTAGAAGAATTCCTGAAATGGCTAAGTTTTGCTTACTGTTTGGATATGGGTAAGGAGTATTACCTACATATGTTAGCTTTAATTGCTAATGAAGGTCTTGACTCATTATTGGATAAAATTGCAGTTGAAATGGGTGATGTTGAGCGTGCTGTATCTAAAGAATTACTTTTTAAAAAGCGCTTTAGTAAACTTTATAATGTTATTGAAAGTGAACCTGAACAGCGTCCTGAATTATTAAAAGATTATCTAGAGGTTTGGTATAAGTTAGAGGGAAGTCCTGATTATCACTTGATGAGTACAGATGCTTATATAGGTTATTGGTGCTGGGAGGCTGCATTGGTAACCAAACT
>NZ_JCAYNT010000074.1:0-546 GCF_059758095.1 Shewanella sp. MF05913 | reverse complement strand
CCCCCAGTAGGCATTTAACTTTTTTCTTAACACCAATAATGCCGCAGTTTCTGCTAGGGCTGCATCCTTACGTTTTAACTCTTTTTCTAGCTCTTTAATTCGCTTACGGTCGGCTTTTCGCTCTTGGGCTAATTGCTTACGCTGCTGGGCTTGTGTTTGATTGCCTGCAATACAGCTTTGCTTCCATTCTTTAACTTGTTCAGGGTAAAGCCCTTTTTCACGGCAATACTCACTTAACTCAATTTCGCTTAATGCTGACGTTTCTAAAACAATTGAGAACTTTTGCTCTGGTGACCAACCATCTAAATTATTACTCTCTGCCAAACTAGAACCTACTTTTAAATACTTATCTCGCCATGAATACAAAGTAGATAAGTTGATACTTTCTAGCTTTGCGAATTGGCCTAATGATAAGCCACTTTCAAGGAGCTTTCTAATGACGGCTTGCTTATGCTCTTCTGGATAATGCTTCATTCATAACAAACTTACCGCTCCCTGTTTTATTTTTATGAAAAACTGAGGCGACAACTATCCTGACACAGGGGG
>NZ_JCAYNT010000073.1:0-586 GCF_059758095.1 Shewanella sp. MF05913 | reverse complement strand
GTTTAACCTTCGGGAGAACGCTCACCACTTTGTGGTTCATGACTGGGGTGAAGTCGTAACAAGGTAGCCCTAGGGGAACCTGGGGCTGGATCACCTCCTTACCTATACGACTAACTCAATACCTAAAGTGCAGAGATGCATGTGAGTGTTCACACAGATTACTTGTTAACTTCTTCGGAAGTAGAGTGAAACACGCCGCTTGCCGGTCAGTGTTGTTCTTTAACAATTTGGAAAGCTGATAGTACTAACTAAAGGCGCATAAATGATGATTCGTTGTCGTTTGTGTGATTACGTTAGTGCGAAAAACGTTAATACGAAAGTATTAACACTTGAGTTCTCAATACACTGTTTAAGTGTCTTGAATATTCTAAAAACTAAGGCGAGTCACACTTCCTGGTCGGGAGTGAGACAAGTAAAAACCAGCTGGTCATGATATGACCCAGAGCTCTTCCCTTGTTAATTCAAGGGTGTGAAACTCATTTGGGTTGTATGGTTAAGTGACCAAGCGTATACGGTGGATGCCTTGGCAGTCAGAGGCGATGAAGGACGTAATAACTTGCGAAAAGCGTTGGCGAGCTAGTAATAA
>NZ_JCAYNT010000072.1:0-587 GCF_059758095.1 Shewanella sp. MF05913 | reverse complement strand
AATGCCATATATGGACGCTCCCGGTGAGTCAAGACAATACTCTGCTCACCGAAGGCTTTTTGGCCTTAGTTTTCTGTACAACATTCTCACTGTTATCGTTGCTTTTGATTTGCTCATTTACCGCTAGAAGCGGTTGTACTGCCATATATACGGGCTTAACAGTCAAGCTGCGCCCCTAATGAAATCCGTACCACTGCGCCTAAAAATGTGAAACACCCATGCGGATTAGGATTACCCTATCCTTGGCCTATTCGGGCTAGCACTGGTTGGACTGAGCCATTTCTTCATCGTTAACAACAACCTTGGTGAGTATATAATGTGCTATCTTGCGGCTCTTATCACCCAGTCGGGTTAACTACCCTTGGCAAGACCGAGCTCTGCAAGATAGCGACAACAGTGTTAACAAGTACCATGATTTGCTCCTTGATTTGCAGCATATTGCGGAGAATAAGGCACTTGTTTTTGTAATAAAATCCATATCAGTCTGGCGAGCCTATGAGCAGTGGCTACCACCGTACTGCAGATGCTTTTTCGGCTTCTTAACTGCATTATCCAAAGGTTTAAATCATCTTGTTTTTTACTTGCAT
>NZ_JCAYNT010000071.1:0-613 GCF_059758095.1 Shewanella sp. MF05913 | reverse complement strand
CTAGCGGTAAATGAGCAAATCAAAAGCAACGATAACAGTGAGAATGTTGTACAGAAAACTAAGGCCAAAAAGCCTTCGGTGAGCAGAGTATTGTCTTGACTCACCGGGAGCGTCCATATATGGCATTGTTAACGTTAGATTTACGCTACGAAGCAACTTGCCGGAGTTAATAACACAAGAGCTGTGGGGAGTATTATTGGCCTATAATTTAATTCGATACAAAATGATATTAATGGCCAAATCCCTTAAAAGCGTCTTTCCAAATCAACTCAGTTTTAGAGATGCTTCTTCTCATATCATCAACAAACTGACTAATATGCCGTTATACGCACCAGGAAATGTGCCGAAACTGATTTTGGATATAGAAAGGAATGCGAGGCAATTTAAGTTGGAGGGTAAGCGAGAAAGAAGTTACCCGCGCTGCTTAAAAGTCAGTAAAAATGGTTATCCGGTCGCAAAAAGAAAAAATGCCGCTCACCTTAAGTGCAGGGGCTGATTACACTTTTTGACCAGCGCCAAAAATAATCTCTTCCCTGAAATCATCA
This sequence comes from Shewanella sp. MF05913, assembly GCF_059758095.1. Lineage (NCBI taxonomy): Bacteria > Pseudomonadati > Pseudomonadota > Gammaproteobacteria > Alteromonadales > Shewanellaceae > Shewanella > Shewanella sp. MF05913. The sequence goes on along the minus strand of NZ_JCAYNT010000071.1, from coordinate 68 downwards.
CTCCAACAAGCCCTATTGAATTTCTGATTCTGGCTTGTTTTAGCGGGATGTAGCTTCACTAGATTTAA
>NZ_JCAYNT010000070.1:0-637 GCF_059758095.1 Shewanella sp. MF05913 | reverse complement strand
TCTTCTTGAAATAGTGTATCTAAAAGCCAATGCTGATTATTTTCCGTTTGCCAGTGAGCCCTAATCGCTGTACCAAAGGCTTCTGATGTCAATACTGCACTGCTGACATAAAAGTGTGTATCTATACCTATACTGGTTTTGTTACCCACTTTTCGATGACGCTCTACTGCGATTAATGTTGTTAATTGAGACCATTTCATCTTTATCTCAGCGGGTAAATTCAATAGACACTGAAACGTTATCCGTTTTTCAACTCGACCATGGCCTTTATCGTCTTGCGTAAAGCATTCGGCATCTGGAGTATTTGTAATGTAATCAGCAAATTGTGCCTGTACTGCCTCGTACAGCTTGGGCTGATTACCTTTGACTTGCAAAATACAATGCCCACCTTCTTTGACGATATAATCAAGTGTTTGTGTCTGGCAATGCAGCGCATCAAATGTCAGTAACTCAGACTTCAAATCAAGACACGTCAGTAATTCTTGAACGAGTTTGAGTTCACTCTTTTTGCTTGCACCTGATTTAGCGCTGAAGACTAAACCAGAGCCGGTATCATATGCAGTGACCATATGTAATGCAGCGCTTGAGGCTGATGCTTTGGCACCTTTAAGCACTTTCCCATCAATCGCAATAGAAG
>NZ_JCAYNT010000007.1:0-188584 GCF_059758095.1 Shewanella sp. MF05913 | reverse complement strand
TGAATCGTCTTCAGTCAGAGACAAGCTTTAAGAAAGGAGTAAGAGCAAAACAAATGAAAGCTAATCGCAACACCAATTACCTTGAAAAGGTTATTTTTGGCAAGTGAATTTTCATGCTCTTACCCTGACAAAGCCCTTTAGCAATAAAGGGCTTTTTTATTAAGTAAAATTAACGCCTCTTTTTGTTCTCTTCGCGTACACTGAAATCTCGAAAATTACTTACAAATTCCACTGTCATACATGGATGAAGCGACATGACTCATACTCTATTTTCTAGATTAGCCATCTTTGTTGGCGCTGGTTTTTTCAGTTTTATTTTATGGATCATTTATTTAGCTAACACAGGCGGCAACAGTATTTTTTTCGACTTAATCCGTCATATTCCTTATGGCGATAAAGTTGGCCATATGTTGTTATTTGGTTTATTAACTTATGTAGCCAATTTAGCGTTACAGAGTCGACACTTTTTGCTCGGACGTATTCCGCTTTATTACGGTGCTGTGCTAGTGTCAATATTCGTCTTGAGTGAAGAAATCAGCCAGGGCTTTATTCCATCAAGAACATTAGACATTATCGACTTAGTCGCCGATGCTGTAGGTATTACTTTATTCAGTTATTTAAGCTGCTTAACTCAGCGTTATATTGATAAACAGCGGCAATAAAACGCTTGAGCTAGCATCCATTGGTTTAACCATATAGTGAACATAGTGAGGTATAATGTGAATTCTCCTTTAGTGACCACAGATTGGCTGGCGTTACATCTTGAAGATCCCGATTTAGTCATTCTCGATGCCAGCATGGAAGTTGTGCTGGGCAAAGAACCACTGGTTTACGATGAGCTATATGTCATCCCCGGTGCAATATCATGCCAAATTGATAAGCTATTATTTGATCACCATTCACCGCAAACCCACGCAATGCCAACCCCAGAGCAATTTACAGATGCCGCGCAAATCCTAGGTATCACTCATAACAGCACTGTGGTTATTTACGATGACCAAGGTATTTATTCATCGCCACGTGCCTGGTGGACATTAAAAGCCATGGGAGTCGAAAAAGTATTTGTGCTTGATGGCGGCTTACCGCAGTGGCGTGCAGAAGGTAAAGACACCGTGCGCCAATTTGCTAGTCCAACTCAGGCTGGCGATATAAAAGGGCGTTTTTTACAACATAAAGTATGCGACACCGAATTTGTGTTAACTCACCTTGGCCATGCCAATGTGGATATTATTGATGCCCGCGCAGCAGGGCGCTTTAATGGTACTTCACCCGAGCCACGCGTTGGCATGCGCAGTGGTCATATTCCTGGGTCATTAAACTTGCCGTTTGCCCAGGTGTTAAACGGCTTTAAAATGAAATCGACTAAAGAGCTACACACGATTTTTGCCAAGCTTGATACCAGCAATAACGCCCAACGGGTGTTCAGTTGTGGCTCTGGTATCACCGCCTGTATTTTGATTTTAGCCTCTTATGTTGCAGGCCATCATCAAGCCGCGTTATACGATGGTTCATGGGCGGTCTGGGGCGGAGATGCAGCATTGCCAATAGAGTAGGGGTCAATATTATCGTTATCTCGGGAATGCTTATATTCACTGTCATTCCCGAAAATCTGTTAATCGGGAATCCAGGTGTTGCTTTGTACTTATGGCCTGCGGCCACTAACGCTTAAGATCGCAAGGTTCCAACCTGCACGGGCCAAATGCTGCGTCATTCCGGCAATGTTTTTTAGCCGGAATCCAGGTGTTTTTTTGCTTTGTGCTTTGTGCTTTTTACTTTATGGCCTACGGCCACTAACGTCGTGGCGCTTCGCCCACACCAGACCAAGAGGAAACCAACGGCTGTTCCCTCTTGGATCTCCCAGCCGCCACATCAAAATCATCTGAAAAGCGATAATTTCGCGACGTGGTTGAATCCAGCTTTTGACCGCGCTTTTAGCCTGCTTCGGACTTATTCGAAAATGCTAACGCTTCAGATGGGGCGTCCCTTCCCCTCCAAAGCTAGCTGGCCGTCCATGGCCAGCTCACGTCATTTTCTTCAACGGCCTCAATGAATATGAATCCGGAGGCTTAATCAGCTCACGTATTCTTTTGTAAGAAGTCTTCAACGGCCTCAAGTTCAGAGTGAATTTGACCATTTTAAAATCAAGTAAACTAACTCGTTTATGCCCTAAAATGAGTTAACAAGGTGCAACGGGGAACGGCAATAATCGGTCAATGCTAAAAGATGAAGAATGACAAAACCTACCTTAAAAGGTGTAATCAGAACAAACAATTAGCCGAAAGGTTGTACAAAATACCACTACCGAAAAAAAGCAAATTCCTATAGCATAAAACGTACCGATTAATTTGGATGTGGCATCGGCCAAGTCCAACAAGCGATTTATGCCTTGCAAACTGCGCAACGCATAAATACTAAACGTTAGGCATTTAAGGAGTTACCGTTGAATTCAAATATACCAAATTCTGTAATTGGTGCCGTATCTTCAGTCATTGCTGAACACTATTACAATCACTCAAAACTAGACGCGTTGTTTATGGAGTCTGGTGCTCCCGGAGATATACCTTTAGGTAATTGTGAAAAAAAATGTAGTACTTGGCTAAAGCGTTGTAATGATGACTCTACGATTAATGCTCTAGATGTTTTAGCTGAGATTATCCAAGAGTATATGGATAATGATTTACAGCCATCTTACTATGGTGATACATCTCAGGATAAAATAAAAGAAGGTCAATTAAGAATTAGCAACGCTTTAGCTAAAAACCAGCTTTCATACCGAACCAATGGCTATATAACGTTATCTGGTTCAACACCTATTACAAAAACACTTGAAGATTATTTAAACTCAGGAGACTTCTCGTCTATTGAGAAAGAGTTTGAAAGAGCGGTAGATAATATTAACTCAGATCCTCATGCATCTATTACAGCAGCATGTTCAATAATTGAATCAACATTAAAATTTTATATTCAAAAATGTGATTTAGTAATGCCACAAAAATTAAACGTTATTCCTCTGTGGTCTGTAGTTCAATCACACATTGGCTTAAATCAAAGCTCAATTCTGGCAAATGATCAGCATAAAATATTAAAAGGTATTACAGCTATTATTGATGGTGTTGGTGCTTTCCGTTCGCACATTGGATCAGCACATGGTCGAGAGATCGCTCCTCCTGTAATTGTAACTGCTGAAGCAAGGTTAGCTGTAAATGCAGCTCACACAATAGTAGTCTTTGTTATGGAAATGTACCATGCAAAAAATGCCTAACAAGAACTTAAAATCGGAACAAAAACAGCGGGCTATCTTTCGTTCCTCAACAAAATTCTAACCCACTATTTTTGTCCGATTAAGTGGGCGTTGAGGCTGTAGAATTTCTCTAAAGTAGAAAATAACAGGTGATTTTTGTATTCATACAGCCCGTCAAACTCACTTTCTAGTGGAATATTTCCTCAGATTTCACGTAGCAACGCAATTTGAGGCTTAATTTTTTAATAAATTTTGAGACTGTTTTTCTAAAATAGAAATTCTACAGTCTCGTTATATTTAATGAGCTGATCTATCAATCTCTGTTGCTTTTGGAATAAAAGTTGACATTGCTTACATACGGATATCTATTTTCTAATTAGTTTTGTACTATAAATATTAAAAATTTAGCTAGGGATAAAATGAAACCTAAACGAATAATCATAATGCGACATGGAGAATCCGAAGCAAATAAGGATAAATCGTTATACGAAAATAATCCAGATCACTTGATGGCATTAACGGAAAAAGGTAAAGAACAAGCTGTTGAATGTGGAGTTTCATTAAAGACACTATTAGATGGAAAAAATATTACTTTATGGAGGTCTCCTTATACGCGCACTAGGCAAACAGCAGAAATTGTATTGAAACAAATTGATGGTGCAAGCATTAAAGAGAGAGAAGACCCTAGGTTGAGAGAACAAGAATGGGGAAATTTTTATACTCTAGATCTTATTGAGAAAGAACAAGAGGATAGACGTAGACACAGCTATTTTTTCTATAGGGTACAAAATGGTGAATCAGGAGCAGATGTATTTGATAGAATTTCAACTTTTTTAGAAACACTTTATCGAGATTTTAAAAATGACGAATGGACTGACACTTTATTGATAAGCTGTCATGGAATTACATCGTTAATATTTTTAATGCGTTTTTTTCATTGGAGCTATGAAGAGTATGAAAAAGCGGATCGCTTTCGCAACTGCGATTATGTAGCATTAAAATTAGACGAGAATAGTCAGCGCTATATCATCGATGTTGATACTCGGCCCCCTTGTAAATATTAAAGCATAATAAGGCAACAAAATATAAGCCGTTCAACGTTGATTACCAATGGAGGCGTTATATTTAAAGTTAAATTATGGAAAATATCATGAAAAAAAGGAGTTTATCTCAATATTTTTTGGCGAGTACTCTTTGACTCTTAAATTATGTTGGGTACTTGCACTTGGATACTTATCTTATTTTCGATATTGGTACATTAAAGAGTCGAGAAATAATTAAATATAACAATAAGGATAGGCCGCGCGAAGCCGCGTCCTTACCCCAAGTGTTGAACAAGCCCGACACGTGGGATGCGATTCTTTCTTATGTAAATAACAGTTCGAGAAAACGTGCTGTTTGATGCGGCTTAAAAGCACTGCCGGGACGACGAGAAGAGTGTTAACCAGAATGATTTGGTCTTAGCTTTCAAATGTCCAAATTCAACTCTGAACTTGAGGCCGTTGAAGACTATTTATAAAAGAATACGTGAGCTGATTAAGCTTCCGAATTCATATTCATTGAGGCCGTTGAAGAAAATGACGTGAGCTAGCCATGGCCTTTCATGCACATCCATGTGCTTCAAGGCATTCAGGCATCCTGCCTATCAGAGCCAGCTAGCTTTGGAGGGGAAGGGACGCCCCATCTGAAGCGTTAGCATTTTCACTCTTTATTAATAAGATGGGCCGAGGCCGATTCCAAATAGAGTTAAAAGCTGGATAGATTTCCGTCGCAATTTTTTCGCTGCAGTTGTTTGGTGAATAAGCGAAAATGTTGCCGGAACGGCAGAGGTGATCCAAGAGGGGATTGCTGTTGATCCCCTTTTGGCCCGTGCAGGGTGGAACCTTGCGATCTTAAGCGTTAGTGGCCGAAGGCCATAAGTATAAACACCTGGATCCCGGCTTAAAAGCACTGCCGGGACGACGAGAAGGTTGTTAACAAGTTCTGTCCAAAAACGAGTTATTCTTAGCTTTCAAATGCCCAAATTCAACTCTGAACTTGAGGCCGTTGAAGATTATTTATAAAAGAATACGTGAGCTGGCCATGGATGTGATGTGGGCGAAGCGCCATGACGTTGTTGGCCGTAGGTCATAAATGAACAAAGGTTGACCCTTTTTCCAACCCACGGTAAAAATTATGGTTGACTTGTTTTCTACCTCACAAGGATTTCGAGAGTCTGTATGTCTTATCTGAGTAAACTATTTCGTTGGGAACGAGGCAGGCAAATATCGGGTTACGATAAAATGCTACTTTGTGGAGCAACTTGGCCTGTAAAATTCGATACTTATCTGCTCAAATTTCCTGAAGGGAGTGAAATCGCTCCGCATACGGATAAAGTTGTATCGGGTAAACATTATCGATTAAATATAGTAATCAAAAATGCAGATATAGGTGGTGAGTTTATTTGCTCTAATCCAATTTATGAAACAAAGCGGATTAAACTATTTAGACCAGATATAAGTGAACATCAAGTTTCAAAAATTGTAAAAGGTAATAAATATTTACTTAGCATTGGTTGGGTAAAAAACACCTAGCTAATACGATAGGCCGCGATGTTTGATGTGATTGCTATCGGGCAAGTTTCGTAGTCAGCAAGCTCCTTTAGTCCATTGCTACTCTCTTAAATTTGATCAATAAACGTTTCAAACTAATGATCAATATGAAAGCTGTTATGGAGGTTTTGCTGATTCATATACTCTTTCAACAAGGCCATGGCGCGCTCGTAAACAGGGCCTAAAACATGTCGACGACTGGAGAGGCAATCAAGGGTATTAATCCAACCGTTAGGCTCGAAATCTATATCGAGCTTGATGAGCTTTCCTGTATCAATAGCGGGTAGCACCATTTGCTCTGGTAAAATAGACCAACCAACTCCTTGCTGAGTTAATTCATTAATGATGGTGTGATTATTGGCATACCAATGCTGAGAACTAATACCGTAACTGAACCAGAGTTCTTGACCTTCGGTTGCCCTTAACACCACTTGTCGATGGTGGCGTAGGTCGATATCTTTAATTTTTTGCTTACTGGATAGTGGGTGATTTGGTGCTGCTACTGTAATAAATCGTGTATAACCAATGGTCGTGAAATCAACTTGATGATGGATTTTTCCGTCGGCATACACAATCCCAATATGTGCGCTGCCATCTTCTACGAGTTTACCTATGCCTAAAGTGGACTCTGCAATAATTTCAACATTGGTGATAGGGAATTCATCAGCAAGAATCGCCAAATGAGCCAATAATGCAGGACTAATTAAACTCTCTTCAATCGCGATAACCAACTCATGCTCGTGCTGTAATTCAAGCGAGGCAATCTTTTGCTCAAAGTGCAGCTGTTGCAGCATGATTGCCTTTACTACAGGCAGTAATGCTTCGCCTTCATTCGTGAGGGTAGGTATATTGCCGCTGCGATCAAATAAGGTTTGGTTAATGCTGGTTTCTAAATTTGAGATCGCACTGCTAATCCCTGATTGAGCGCGTTTAAGCTTGCGTGCAGCGGCCGAAAACGAGCCTGTTTCACATACCGTGATAAATATTTTCAGCTGTTCAAAGCTATACATAGCAAACCTTGTTTTTTTGCTCTATTGGAATAAAGGTATCACGAAGTGTGATAGCTGTTAACTTTTGTTAGCTGTTTCTAATTGCCATAATCTCGTTCTAATTAATCCCGTTGTTAGTGCTTATTAAGTGAGTTGAGGTTGTTATGTCTACGTTAGAGCGTATATTCCATGCTGTTTTGTTTGAATTTCTTGCCGTTGTTGGTTCAATAGTCGGTTTGATGATATTTACCGAACATGAATTGATGTCCCTTTCAGGAACTATGATAGCTATCGCGACTATCGCCATGGGCTGGAATTTTATTTTTAATATCATTTTCGATAAGTTTTATACTGAGTCTCGTGAACAAAGAACCGTAAAACAGCGGGTGTTATATATTACACTTTTTCAAAGTGGGCTATTGATGCTAACAATACCTGTGATGGCTTTCATTCTTAAAATATCACTGATTGAGGCTTTTTGGTTAGACATTAGTGTGACGGTATTTATTACCATTTACGCTTATATTTATAACTATGCATACGATCATATTCGCGCTCATATCATGTTTAAACGTCAGGCAAAATTAGCTACACATATGTCATAGTCGTTAACGAGAAAATTCATAGGGTAAAGTAATAGGGACAGAGTAAAATTTTTAAAAAGTAAATTAAAACAATGGCTTTTCTAAAACACTTTTGTCCAAAAACGATTTGGTCTTAGCTTTTAAATACCTAAATTCAACGCTGAACTTGAGGCCGTTGAAGACTATTTATAAAAGAATACGTGAACTGAGCATGCCACCACAACATTTGTGGTTATAGGTCAAAATCACAAGGCATAAAGAAACACCTGGATCCCGGCTTAAAAGCACTGCCGGGACGACGAGAAGAGTGTTAACCAGTTTTGTCCAAAATGGTTTGGCCTTAGCTTTCAAATGCCCAAATTCAACTCTGAACTTGAGGCCGTTGAAGACTCTTCATAAAAGAATACGTGAGCTGAGCATGCCACCACAACATTTGTGGTTATAGGTCAAAATCACAAGGCATAAAGAAACACCTGGATCCCGGCTTAAAAGCACTGCCGGGACGACGAGAAGAGTGTTAACAAGTTTGGTCCAAAAATGATTTAGCCTTAGCTTCCAAATGCCCAAATTCAACTCTGAACTTGAGGCCGTTGAAGACTCTTTACAAAAGAATACGTGATCTGAGCATGCCACCACAACATTGGTGGTTATAGGTCAAAATCACAAGGCATAAAGAAACACCTGGATCCCGGCTTAAAAGCACTGCCGGGACGACGAGAATAGCTTCAAATGCCCAAATTCAACTCTGAACTTGAGGCTGTTGAAGAAAATGACGTGAGCTAGCCATGGATGGCGTACTAGCTTTGGAGGGGAAGGGACGCCCCATCTGAAGCGTTAGCATTTTCGAATAAGGCCGAGGCCGATTCTAAATAGAGTTAAAAGCTGGATAGATTTCCGTCGCAATTTTTTCGCTGCTGTTGTTTGGTGAAAAAGCGAAAATGTTGCCGGAACGGCAGGGAGATCCAAGAGGGGATTGCTGTTGATCCCCTTTTGGCCAGTGCAGGGTGGAACCTTGCGATCTTAATCGTTAGTGGCCGCAGGCCATAAAGTAAAAAAGCACAAAGCAAAACAAACACCTGGATTCCGGCTCAAAAGCATTGCCGGAATGACGCAGTATTTGGCCAGTGCAGGGTGGAACCTTGCGATCTTACTTCAAACGAAGTTTGAAAATTCTAGCTTGGCCGCAGGCCATAAAAAACAAAGGTTGAGCCCTTTTGCCAACCCACAGCAAATCCCGCAACCTATAGCAAATCCTTCATTCTGTGGTACAGCATCCCCGCCGCTAGCATGGGCGATCTGAACATGGGGCCGCCTGGGAAAGTCATGTGCTTAATGTCATTAAACACATCAATGCGTTGTGACTGCTGGCTAATCGCTTCGGCAATCAATCTTGCGGCCATGTGGGTGGCGTTAACACCATGACCAGCATATGCCTGGGCAAAATAGATATTGGCTGCATCGGGTAATCGACCAATTTGGGGCATACGGTTAGCGCCGATGCCCATCATGCCGCCCCATTCATAATCAATTTTGATTCCCTTAAGTTGTGGAAATACCTTTTCAAGATTAGGTCTTAATTCGGCTTCAATGTTTTTAGGGTCTTTACCAGAATAAGTACATAAACCACCGAATAATAAACGGCGGTCGGCAGATAAATGAAAATAATCTAATGCGACACGCATGTCGGCAAAAGCCATGTTTTGCGGGATAATACTGGCACATTGCTGTTCGGTTAATGGCTCTGTGGCAAGTAAGTAAGTGCCTGTGGGTAAGACTTTTCCGCCTAAATAAGGGCTGAGTGTATTGCCAATATAACCATTGCCTGCCACGACTAAATAATTGCAAGTCACCTGGCCTTGTGCGGTGATAACTTTGGGTTTGTCACCTTTAATGATTTTTTCTGCGGCGCTGTGTTCAAATAACTGAGCGCCGAGTTCTCGTGCGACTCGGGCTTCGCCTAAGGCTAAATTGAGCGGGTGTAAATGGCCGCTGCCCATATCAACAAGTGCACCCTGGTAAAAGTCTGATCCAATCACTTCGCCAATTTGGCTTCGATCAAGCAGTGTGATCGGTTTTTGATAACCTTGAGATTTAAGATCCTGATATTCTGCTGCTAAATCGTCCATGTGCCGTGGTTTTACCGCGAGGTCGCAATAACCCATTTGCAGGTCGCATTCAATGTTGTGCTCGGCAATACGCTCAATCACAATATCAACAGCTTCAAAGCCCATTTGCTGAATGGATTTTACCCCTTCGCTGCCTATTTCATTTTTAAATTGTGTTGCATCATGGCCTATTCCGCGGATTAGTTCACCGCCATTACGTCCCGATGCGCCCCAACCAATACGTTTAGCCTCTAATAAAGCTACGCTGTAACCGCGTTGTCTTAGCTCTATTGCAGTATTAATTCCGCTAAACCCACCGCCGATAATACACACGTCAACATCAATGTTTTCGGTTAATGTTGGGTAGTCGAATAACTCTTTTGCTGTGGCAACATAAAAGGAGTCTGGGTACTGTTGACTGTGGATAGGCGATTTAGTTGGCATGCTGACTCCAAGCTATTGATTTACGTGCTCCCAATAGCTTTTAAACAAATGGCGATTAAGCGTAAGCGCTCTCTAAGTGTGCATTTTATTTAACACTCATTTGATGTAAAATACAATTCCTTTGATTTAAGCGTGTTATCGTGATTAATTAATATTGTGTGTTGTATATGTGTTAATAATCTACAACACTTAACGTCGGAATTGATCCACACTAACTAGGAGAACGAATTTGGACATTGGTGCAAGCCTAAAAGCTGTTCGCAAATTGAAAGGTCTCTCACAACGTGAGTTAGCCAAGCGTGCAGGGGTGACCAACAGCACAATTTCAATGATTGAAAAAAACAGTGTTAGCCCGTCAGTGAGCTCACTTAAAAAGGTATTGGCTGGAATACCCATGTCGTTAGTGGATTTTTTCTCAATTGATGATGGCTCAATCGGTGATCAAAAAGTGGTTTATCGTGCCAATGAGTTGCTCGATATTGGCACCGGCGATTTAGTGTATAAGTTAATTGGCCGTGATTATCCTAGCCGTGCGATGTCATTAATGAGCGAAACGTATCCGGTTAACTCTGACACTGGCGCTGAAATGTTACAGCATGAAGGCGAAGAGGGCGGGATAGTGGTCGAGGGTAGACTCGAAGTGACCGTTGGTGAGGAAGTGTTTATTCTAGAAAAAGGCGATAGCTATTATTTTAATAGTGAACAACCGCATCGTTTTCGTAACCCGTTTGATGAACCCTGCCGTTTAGTGAGCGCCACAACCCCTGCCGATTTTTAACGGCTTGTTTTAAGATGAACCTTTTAGTGATTAGCAACATTTTTTACTGTCGCTCATCACTTTGCTTTGGCCATATCAGCGGGCGATCAGTACATTTGTTAACGGTGTAGTTTACAGCTTAAGCACCGACTAAATGCTCGATAGCCCGTCTAGATAACGCTGTATCCACTCATGCCTTTTGTTTTTTTCGAATGACTTTCTGTTAGGTGATTTGGCAGAGATTGTGTTTATTTATGTTGGTATTCCTATCAGTATTTTCTATCTTGTGTAAATAATATAAAGCAATAAATTCACCTTTTTTGTGCAATGCACTCCCCATTTTGGCGCATTTTACCTTGGTTGTTAGCGAATTCTATCCCCGTTTTATTTTTTGGACTCAGTGGTGGATTTAAAGTTATCAGATTGTTTTAATTATGTTTTGTTTTTATTTTTTGAAAAGTTATTTTTATCATCAGTTATCCTCTTGCCTAGCTAAAAAAATCCGTGTAGTGTGTGAAAAAATGAACACGTAAACAATAAGTTCATCACAATATTTGCCAAAGGTGAGATATGTCTCAATCAAGTATTCCCCTCATAGGGGTAATAGCATGCAATCAGCAAATTGGCCTACATCCATTTAATATCGTAGGCGAAAAATATTTGTTAAGTGTGGTTAATGGCGCCAAAGGTTTTCCTTTGGTTATCCCGTCTTTAGGTATTGAATTACCAACAAAAGATCTGCTTTCTCGCCTCGATGGCATTTTGTTTACTGGCTCTCCGTCTAACGTTGAACCTCATCATTATCAGGGCAAACCTAGTGAGGCTGGCACACACCATGATGCCAAGCGTGATGCAACCACATTACCGTTAATTAAAGCAGCTATTGAAGCGGGTATTCCTGTATTGGGTATTTGTCGCGGCTTTCAAGAGATGAACGTTGTGTATGGTGGCAGCCTGCATCAAAAATTGCATGAAGTTGGCACATTTATTGAACACAGAGAAGATAAGCATGCACCGCTTGATGTGCAATATGGTTTATCACATCAGGTTAATTTGGTTACTGGCGGACTCCTTCACGATGCATGGGGCTGTGACACTGCAGAGGTCAACTCTGTTCATACTCAAGGCGTGGAGCGCCTAGGTGATGGGTTACAGCCAGAAGCATTTGCTCCGGACGGATTAATCGAAGCATTTTCAGTGAAAAATGCGAAAAATTTTGCATTAGGTGTCCAGTGGCATCCAGAATGGAAAGTAACCGAAAATGCATTCTATACTGCAATTTTCGAGGCATTCGGACAAGCTTGCAGACAACATGCGGCAACACAAGAGAGATAAAAATGGATAAGTTAATCGCTTTTTTGAAAGACAATAAAATTACCGAAGTAGAATGTGTTATTAGTGATCTTACTGGGATTGCACGCGGAAAAATTGCGCCGGTTGCTAAATTTATCGACGAGAAAGGGATGCGACTTCCTGAAAGTGTGTTGTTGCAAACGGTCACCGGTGACTACATTGATGATGAGATTTTTTATTCATTACTTGATGATGCAGATATCGATTTTGTGTGTGTACCAGACGAAAACGCTGTTTTCATGTTGCCGTGGACGGTTGAAGCTACGGCTCAGGTTATTCACGATTGTTATGATCGTATGGGTAACCCAATTGAGTTGTCAGCTCGTAACGTATTAAAAAAGGTACTTAAACTTTATGAAGATAAAGGTTGGGAACCTGTTATTGCCCCAGAAATGGAATTTTATCTCACTAAGCGTTCAGACGATCATGATTTACCATTAAAGCCACCTATTGGCCGTTCTGGTCGTCCTGAAGCTGGCCGTCAGTCTTTCTCTATCGATGCTGCTAACGAATACGATCCACTGTTTGAAGACATGTATGATTGGTGTGAAGCGCAAGGTTTAGATATTGATACCTTGATCCACGAAGATGGTCCAGCGCAAATGGAAATCAACTTCAGCCATGGCAACCCATTGGCACTCGCTGACCAAGTATTTGTATTTAAACGTACTTTAAGAGAAGCCGCCTTAAAGCATGATGTGTGCGCGACGTTTATGGCTAAACCGGTAACCGACGAGCCTGGCAGTGCCATGCATATTCACCAGAGTGTGATCGAAAAGAAAACCGGCAAAAACATCTTCACCAAAGAAGACGGGACTCAAAGCCAGTTATTTTTAAATTACATTGCCGGTTTGCAAACGTATATTCCTGAGTTGTTACCACTAATGGCACCTAATGCTAACTCGTTCCGTCGTTTTTTACCGGGCACATCAGCACCAGTAAACTTAGAGTGGGGCGTTGAAAACCGCACTTGTGGTTTACGTATTCCTGAGTCGTCGCCGCAAAACCGTCGTATCGAAAACCGTATCCCTGGTGCAGACTCAAACTGTTACCTTGCAATTGCCGCGAGCTTATTATGTGGCTTTATTGGTATGGATAAAAACTTACGTCCATCGACGCCAGTGACAGGCCGTGCGAACGAAAGCCGTACCAATAACGAAAACTACTTACCAGTGACATTAGAAGAAGCGCTAATGGCAATGCAAGAAAGTGAAGCGTGTATTGAATATTTAGGCCAGTCGTTTACCACTGCATTTGTCGCGGTAAAACAAGCTGAGCTTGAAAACTTCCGTCGTGTTGTGAGTTCATGGGAACGTGAGTTCTTGTTGTTAACCGTATAGTTACGGTTAACAAAAAGTAAGTTATTCGCATGATTAAACGTAAAAGAGCCATCATTAATGATGATGTGCTCTGGTAGTGAATAAACAGCTAGTCGATGCCTTGTGTTTGCTAGCTGCTTTAAAGGATACAAGTATGTCGACCCCATTAGTAAGCCAGCAGCAAAAGCTCGATAATTTACAAGCGGCAGATAAGCAACATTTTATCCATCCGTTTACAGATTCAAAAGGCTTAGCCGAAAAAGGTACCCGTGTTATTGAGCGTGCTGATGGGGTTTATTTATGGGACATCATGGGCCATAAATTGCTCGACGCAATGGCGGGATTATGGTGTGTCAACGTGGGTTATGGTCGTCAATCTATTGTTGATGCCGTCGCTAAGCAAATGCAACAACTGCCCTTTTACAACAGCTTTTTTCAATGTTCACACCCTCCAGCGATTGAATTAGCTCAAAAAATTGCTTCATTAGCACCTGCCCACATGAACAATGTGTTTTTTACCGGGTCTGGCTCTGAGTCGAACGACACCAACTTACGCATGGTGCGCCGTTACTGGGACCTTAAAGGTAAACCTAATAAGAAAACCATTATTAGTCGTGTAAATGCATATCACGGTTCTACCGTCGCGGGTGCCAGTTTAGGTGGCATGTCGGGTATGCATGAGCAAGGTGATTTACCTATTCCTGGTGTCGTACATATTGCCCAGCCGTATTGGTACGGCGAAGGTAAGGGGTTAACGCCAGAAGCCTTTGGCTTACAAACCGCGCATGCGCTTGAAGCAAAAATTCTTGAGTTAGGCGAAGACAATGTCGCGGCCTTTATTGCCGAGCCGTTTCAAGGTGCGGGTGGGGTCATTATTCCTCCCTCTACTTATTGGCCAGAAATTAAGCGTATTTTGGCTAAATACGATATTTTATTCATTCTTGACGAAGTGATCAGTGGTTTTGGCCGTACCGGTAAATGGTTTGCCGCTGAATACTTTGATTTACAGCCTGATTTGATTTCGATTGCTAAGGGCATGACCTCGGGTTATGTGCCAATGGGCGGCGTGATTGTGTCAGACAGAGTAGCCGATGTGATTAAGCAAGATTGTGGCGAGTTTACCCACGGTTTTACCTATTCCGGTCATCCTGTTGCTGCCGCAGCGGCACTAGAAAACATCCGTATTATTGAGCAAGAGCAACTAGTAGAGCGAGTTGCAACAGATACCTCACCCTATTTGCAGTCGGCTTTACAACAATTAGCCGAGCATCCTTTAGTGGGTGAGGTGCGCGGTATTGGGTTGGTCGCCGCCATTGAGCTAGTGCAAGATAAAACCACTCATCAACGATTTGATGCTAGCGTTGGCGCGGGCACGGTTTGCCGCGACGCGTGTATTAAGCATGGCCTGGTGATGCGCTCTGTTGGCGACACCATGATCATTTCACCACCATTAACCATCAGCCACAGTGAAATCGATGCGTTAGTGGCCATGGCAACCCAAGCATTAAACGATACTTACCAGTTCATTCAAGGCAAATAACGCCAATTATTGTGAATGAATATTGTAAAATAGTGATTTTTTACCCAAAAACATTTTTACGCTCTAGTAATCGAAAATGATTTTGATAAAATCCGCAAAATTATGGGAGCGCATGCCGTTGCTGTAATCATACCGATGCATAGTTAAGTTGTAGCATTGGATAATTTCTTTCAATAGAAAGAAGATTTTACACGCTGGTATAGCTAGCGAAAAAAACTAATGTCAGCAATAACTGACCATTATCCAAAAGGGAGAAAGTATGAAGCTACTAAACAAACTATCCACATTGGCCCTCATTACTGCAAGTGTGTTTTCAAGCACTGCTATTCAGGCCGAGGAAGTGGTCAAAATGTATAATTGGTCAGATTACATCGCCGAAGATACATTAGCTAATTTCGAAAAAGAAACTGGCATTAAAGTGATTTATGACGTGTTCGATAGCAACGAAGTTCTAGAAGCTAAATTGTTATCTGGCCGCAGCGGTTACGATATTGTTGTGCCGTCAAACCACTTTTTGGCTAAGCAAGTGATTGCCGGGGCTTTTCAAAAGCTTGATCGCACTAAGTTGACTAATTATGCCAACTTAAAACCCGATTTAATGAAACAGTTACAAAAAGCCGATCCAGGTAACGAGCATGCCGTGCCTTATTTATGGGGTACCAATGGTATTGGTTACAACATCGATAAAGTTAAAGCCGTTTTAGGTGAAGATGCACCATTTGACTCTTTAGAGCTTATTTTTAATCCAAAATACGCTGAAAAAATCGGTTCATGTGGTTTCTCTATGCTTGATTCTGCTGACGATATGTTGCCACAAGCGCTTATTTATTTAGGTCTAGACCCTAACAGCAAAAATGCTGCTGATTATGAAAAAGCCGCGGAAGTATTAGCCAAAGTGCGTCCTTATGTGACTTACTTCCATTCTTCACGCTACATTTCTGATTTAGCTAACGGTGACATTTGTGTCGCGTTTGGTTTCTCGGGTGACGTATTCCAGGCTGCTGCGCGTGCTGATGAAGCCGGTAACGGTAACAAAATTGGTTACTCTATCCCTAAAGAAGGTGCCAACCTATGGTTTGACATGTTAGCCATCCCACAAGATGCCACTAACGTCGATAACGCTCATAAGTTAATTAACTACTTAATGCGTCCTGAAGTTATTGCGCCAATCAGTAACTATGTTGCTTATGCCAACGCTAACGTTCCAGCGCAAGCGCTTGTTGATGAAGCCATTCGTAACGACCCAGCCATTTACCCACCTCAGTCGGTAATTGATAAGTTATACATTGGTGATGTTCGTCCATTAAAAATTCAACGTGTGGTTACCCGCGCTTGGACAAAAGTGAAATCAGGTCAATAAACTGAAGCACCAGGGCGAGGTCACTCGCCCTACTTTTTACAGTTATTTGTAAACTTTATTTGGCTAATTTAGCCTCTTTACAAAATGGTTAAGTGTGCGCATAACAACGTAGATTGTTATGGTACACATACTCCAAAAGGCGGAGCAGTATTATGGGAAACACCTCGGGCGTCACCAATAAACCAACCACAAAGACGCAAGAAAAAGTCCTGCTTAAGATTGAACGTGTAAGCAAGCTGTTTGATGATGTGCGTGCCGTTGACGATGTGTCATTGACGATTAATCAAGGTGAGATTTTTGCCCTATTAGGTGGCTCAGGCTCTGGTAAGTCAACATTGCTGCGCATGTTAGCTGGCTTTGAAAAACCGACTGAAGGCCGTATTTTCTTAGATGGTGTCGACATTACCGACATGCCGCCGTACGAACGTCCTATTAACATGATGTTTCAATCCTATGCATTATTTCCGCACATGACCGTTGAGCAAAATATTGCTTTTGGTCTTAAGCAAGACAAAATGCCAAAAGCGGACATTGAAGTACGTGTAAAAGAAATGCTTAAACTGGTGCACATGGAAAAATACGGTAAACGTAAACCGCATCAGTTATCGGGTGGTCAACGCCAACGTGTCGCCTTGGCTCGTTCGCTTGCTAAACGCCCTAAATTGTTATTGCTCGATGAGCCAATGGGCGCATTAGATAAAAAACTGCGTACCCAAATGCAGTTAGAAGTGGTTGATATTTTAGAAGCCGTAGGCGTAACGTGCGTGATGGTAACTCACGACCAAGAAGAAGCCATGACCATGGCGGGCCGTATCTCAATTATGCATGAAGGTTGGATTGCACAAACTGGCAGCCCAATGGATATTTACGAGTCTCCTGCTAGCCGCCTAGTGGCAGAATTTATTGGTACAGTAAACTTATTTGAAGGTGAGATTATTGCCGATGAAGTCGACCATGCCATTATTAAGTCAACTACCCTGGACCGTGAGTTTTATATCGGCCACGGTATTTCAACCAGCCTTGAGAATAAAAATATCTTTTTGGCCCTGCGTCCTGAAAAAACCATTATTACTCGCCAAAAACCAGAAAGTGAATACAACTGGGCACATGGCGTAGTACACGATATTGCCTACCTTGGCGGATTGTCTGTTTATTATATCAAGCTCAAAAACAAGCAAATTGTACAATGCTCAATGATTAACCGCGAACGCCGCGCTGACCACCCAACGTGGGAAGATGAGGTGTACATCAGTTGGGAAGACAGCAGCGGGGTTGTATTAAACTCATGAAGAATCCACTGAAAATAATTAAAGGTCGTTATTTAACCATGGGGGTGCCTTACCTCTGGTTATTGATGTTCTTCGCACTGCCGTTTGCGATTGTATTAAAGTTGAGCTTTTCGTCAGCGGCAATTGCGATCCCGCCTTATGAAGCCACATTCAGTTATGCTGATGAGATGCTCAATATTGCACTGAATTTTGGTAACTATTTATTGTTACTGCAAGACTCAATGTATTACATGGCGTATCTCACCTCATTAAAAATGGCGTTTGTGGCGACTGTGGGCTGCCTAATTTTAGGCTTTCCGATGGCTTATGCTATTGCTAGAGCACCGGCTCGTTTACAAACGGTGTTTTTGTTACTGGTGATGTTGCCGTCCTGGACGTCATTCTTAATCCGTATTTACGCCTGGATGGGAATTTTAAGTAACAACGGTTTAATCAATAACGCCTTAATGTGGTTAGGGGTGATTTCTGAACCTATCCAAATGCTCAATACTAACTTTGCCGTATACATCGGGATTATTTACGCCTACTTGCCGTTTATGATTTTGCCCTTGTACGCCACATTAGTGAAATTGGACTTAAGTTTAATTGAGGCCGCATCTGATTTGGGTTCTAGCAGTATTAACACGTTTTGGAAAATCACCTTGCCATTGTCAATGGGTGGCGTAGTTGCCGGTTCAATGTTGGTGTTTATTCCTGCTGTAGGTGAGTTTGTTATCCCTGAATTATTGGGCGGCCCAGATTCACTCATGATTGGTAAAGTGTTGTGGCAAGAGTTCTTTAATAACCGCGACTGGCCAGTGGCTTCGTCACTTGCGATTGTGATGCTAGCGCTGTTGATTATTCCGATAACCTTATTCCACCGTTATCAGTCACGTAATATGGAGAACGATGTATGAAGAAGCTAAGTTTCTCTAAAGTGATGCTGTGGGTCGGCTTACTGTTTTTATATGCGCCGATGTTTATTTTGGTTATCTATTCATTTAACGAGTCGAAACTGGTTACCGTTTGGAGTGGGTTTTCGCCAAAATGGTACGGTGAGCTTTTTCAAGATGATCAGATCCTTGGAGCGGTATGGACCAGTTTACGGATCGCCTTTTACAGTGCGACTATGGCGGTAGTGATTGGTACCATGGCCGCATTTGTGATGACGCGTTTTCGCCGCTCGTGGGCAAAATTGACATTGTCTAACATGATCACTGCGCCACTGGTTATGCCTGAGGTGATCACCGGTTTGTCATTGCTACTACTGTTTGTTGAAATGGCTGATTTGTTTGGTTGGCCAGCAGAACGGGGCATGTTAACCGTTTGGATTGCCCATTCAACGTTCTGTGCGGCTTATGTGGCAGTCGTTGTTTCATCAAGGCTACGTGAACTTGACCTATCGATTGAAGAAGCCGCGATGGACTTAGGTGCTACGCGCTTAAAAACCTTCTTTTTAATTACCGTACCGATGATTTCACCGGCGTTAATTGCAGGTTGGTTCTTGTCGTTTAGTTTGTCGTTAGATGACTTAGTTATCGCTAGCTTTGCGTCTGGCCCTGGCTCAACCACATTACCTATGGTGGTGTTCTCGTCAGTACGTTTAGGGGTATCGCCTAAAATTAACGCGCTGGCGACGATTATCATCTTAAGTGTGTCATTGGTGGCATTCTTGTCGTGGTACCTGGCGCGGCGAGCAGAGAAAAAATCGAAAGAAGCGATGGAGTAACATTGGTTATTTGATTGCACGAAAGCCACGCTTTTTGAGTGTGGCTTTTTTTAACGCTATGAACCGTAGGGTGTTAAATATATTCTACAAAGTGTCAATAATTACGTTTTAAATGCTAGTTTTTAAATATGCTTAAGTGTACGATGAACTAGTTGTTTTTCGTTTTGAACCCATAAAGGAAGCGCTATGTCCGCCACACCTCACGCTAGTTCATATTATGCTGCGTCGGCTAATGATAAAGTCGAACGCCCTCGTTTAGAATCTTCAATAGAAACTGATGTTTGTATCATTGGTGCGGGATATACCGGGCTGTCATCGGCGCTGCATTTATTAGAAAGCGGCATGAAAGTGGTTATCTTAGAAGCAGCTCGAATTGGCTGGGGCGCATCGGGTCGAAACGGCGGACAAATCGTCAATTCTTTTAGTCGCGACATCGACAGTATCGAAAAGGTCGTTGGTAAAGAACAAGGCAAATTATTTGGCCAAATGGCGTTTGAAGGTGGCCAAATTATTCGTGAGCGTATTGCCAAATACAATATCGATTGTGATTTAAAAGATGGCGGCGTCTTTGCGGCAATGAACGCCAAGCAAATGGGCCATTTACAGTCGCAGAAAAAGCTCTGGGAAGCACATGGGCATAACAATCATTTAGAGATGCTCGACAAAGACGGCATTCGTAATGTGGTTAATACTGATTTATATGTAGGTGGCTTGCTCGATAAAAGTGGCGGCCACATTCACCCGCTTAATTTAGCATTAGGCGAAGCCCGAGCTGTTGAATCGCTCGGCGGACAAATTTTTGAAGACTCAGCGGTGATTAACGTTGAAGACGGTGAGTCGCCAGTTGTGCACACTGCACAAGGGCAAGTTAAATGTAAGTTTGTGGTTGTGGCGGGTAATGCCTATTTGGGTAAATTACTCCCAGAGCTACAAGCCAAATCAATGCCTTGTGGTACTCAGGTTATTACAACAGAACCTCTGTCTGATGAAATGGCGGCCAGTTTATTACCGCAAGACTATTGCGTAGAAGACTGTAACTACCTGTTAGATTATTACCGTCTTACCGGCGATAAGCGACTTGTCTTTGGTGGTGGTGTTGTTTATGGCGCACGTGATCCGGCCAACGTTGAAGCCTTGATTATGCCTAAGTTGTTAAATACGTTTCCGCAGTTAAAAGGCGTTAAAGTGGATTACGCCTGGACGGGTAACTTTTTAATGACGTTGTCACGTTTGCCACAAGTTGGCCGTATTGGACACAACATTTATTATTCGCAAGGCTGTAGTGGTCATGGGGTGACCTATACTCATTTAGCCGGCAAGTTAATTGCCGAAATGCTGAATAACCAAGCGACTCGCTTCGATGCGTTTGCGGCTTTACCACATTACCCGTTCCCTGGTGGCCATGCGCTGAGAGTACCCTTTAGTGCATTAGGCGCCTGGTATTACACCATGCGCGACAAATTTGGCATTTAGTTATCGCGTGTAACCGAATAAAAATCATTTACAAAGACACAGTATTTTATCGAATGAGTAGGAGAGCGTTGTGATTTTAAATGATCCAAGCTTATTGCATGAGCAATGTTATATCGATGGTGTTTGGATAGACGCCGACAGTGGTGAAAAGGTTGCTATAAACAATCCCGCAACCCAAGAACTCATTGGCTATGTGCCTGTGATGGGCGCCGTTGAAACCCAAGCAGCCATTACAGCCGCCAATAAGGCGTTACCTGCATGGCGCGCGCTTACTGCCAAAGAGCGTAGCCAAAAGTTACGCCGTTGGTTTGAGTTAATGCATGAAAATGCAGACGATCTCGCGTTGATGATGACCACAGAGCAAGGTAAACCATTGGCCGAAGCCAGAGGCGAAGTGACTTATGCCGCCTCGTTTATCGAATGGTTTGCCGAGGAAGCCAAGCGTATTTATGGCGATACTATTCCTGGACATCAAGCAGATAAAAGACTGACGGTAATTAAACAACCTGTAGGGGTTACCGCGGCGATTACACCGTGGAACTTTCCTGCCGCGATGATCACCCGTAAAGCTGCGCCGGCACTTGCTGCGGGTTGTACTATGGTGGTTAAGCCTGCACCGCAAACGCCATTTACCGCATTAGCGTTAGCAGAGCTGGCTCATCGCGCGGGTATTCCTGCGGGGGTGTTTAGTGTGGTGACAGGTGATGCTATTGTCATTGGTAATACCTTATGCGATAGCCCTATAGTGCGTAAATTATCGTTTACCGGTTCAACCGCAGTGGGCATTAAGTTGATGGAGCAATGCGCCCCGACACTTAAAAAACTCTCACTTGAACTTGGCGGTAATGCACCGTTTATCGTGTTTGACGACGCCGATATCGACGCCGCAGTCGAAGGCGCCATGATTGCAAAATACCGTAATGCAGGCCAAACCTGTGTGTGTGCCAACCGCATTTATGTTCAAGCCGGCGTGTATGAGCAATTTACCCAAAAATTTGCTGCTGCTGTCGCTAAGCTTAATGTGGGTAACGGCGCAGATGATGGGGTCAATATCGGCCCATTGATTAATGAAGCTGCGGTGACTAAAGTACAAAGCCATTTAGCGGATGCACTTTCAAAAGGCGCCAGTGTTGTAGCGGGTGGTAAAGTGCATAGCTTGGGCGGATTGTTTTTTGAACCCACCATTTTACGTGATGTTGATAAGTCGATGCTGGTGGCTAAAGAAGAAACATTTGGCCCATTAGCACCGTTATTTAAATTCGATACCGTTGATGATGTTATTAAACAGGCTAACGACACTGAATTTGGTTTAGCGGCGTATTTTTATGGCCGCGACATTTCGCTAGTCTACAAAGTCGCTGAAGCGCTTGAGTATGGCATGGTGGGAGTTAATACCGGATTAATCTCGACAGAAGTGGCGCCTTTTGGTGGCATTAAATCGTCAGGATTAGGCCGTGAAGGCTCTAAATTTGGTATCGATGAATACCTTGAAATGAAATATATCTGCATGTCAGTTTAAGAGAGTGGGCTATGACTAAAACAAATGATGGACTAATGGCGCGTCGCCAAGCGGCAGTGGCTCAAGGTGTAGGACAAATCCACCCTATTTTTACTGAACGTGCTGAAAACGCCACGGTATGGGATGTTGAAGGTCGAGAATATATTGATTTTGCGGGTGGTATTGCGGTGCTCAATACAGGCCATTTACACCCTAAAGTTAAAGCGGCTGTAGCTGCGCAGTTAGATGCCTTCTCGCATACCTGTTTTATGGTATTAGGTTACGAAAGCTATATTGCGGTATGTGAAAAACTTAACCATCTAGTCCCTGGCGACTTCGACAAGAAAACCGCGTTATTCACCAGTGGTTCAGAAGCGGTCGAGAATGCGGTAAAAGTAGCGCGTGCGTATACAAAACGAGCCGGGGTTATTGCATTTACTTCTGGCTATCATGGTCGAACCATCGCTGCACTCGCATTGACGGGTAAAGTCGCACCGTACAGCAAAGGCATGGGCTTAATGTCAGCCAATGTGTTCCGCGCTGAATTTCCGTGTGAAATGCATGGAGTGTCTGAAGATGATGCAATGGCATCAATTGAGCGTATTTTTAAGAATGATGCAGAGCCTGCTGATATCGCGGCGATTATATTAGAGCCTGTACAAGGCGAGGGCGGATTTTACGCCGTTACACCATCGTTTATGAAGCGTTTACGTGAATTGTGCGACAACCATGGCATTGTGCTTATTGCAGACGAAGTACAAACTGGTGCGGGTCGTACAGGGACTTTCTTTGCGATGGAACAAATGGGTGTGGCCGCTGACATTACCACCTTTGCTAAGTCTATTGCCGGTGGTTTCCCACTGTCTGGTATTACTGGTAAAGCAGACGTCATGGATGCAGTCACCGCAGGCGGCTTAGGCGGCACTTATGGTGGTAGCCCTATTGCCTGTGCAGCAGCGCTCGCAGTTATTGAAGTGTTTGAAGAAGAACAGTTATTAACTCGCGCTAATGACGTGGGTAATCGGCTTAAAACGGCATTAACCGATATGCAGGCTAAATACCCGCAAATTGCAGATGTGCGTGGTTTAGGCGCCATGATAGCCATTGAACTGATGGACGATGGCGTACCCGCACCACAATATAGCGCTAAGATTTTGGCTGAAGCACGAAGTCGTGGGCTTATTTTATTGTCTTGTGGCACCTACGGTAATGTTATTCGTGTGTTAGTGCCGCTAACGGCTCCTGATGCGCAAATTGATGCTGGTTTAGCCATTATGGATGGTACATTTCAAGCAGTGTTTAAATCGTAGAGTGCTGTTTAATCAATGTTCAATGAAATCCCGCTTTTAGCGGGATTTTTTTGGGTTTTACGTTATGTTCTTAAAAGCGGACTACACTTAAAAAGTCGTGTAAACACTGGGAGTTAAAATTGAATGAAAGCATTATCCATCAAGGTAAAGTTGTTATGGATCACCTCGGCATTGTTTATTGCCACCGTAGTTGTGCTGTCATCCAGTTTATGGGTCGTGCTAAAAGATAAAAATAATAGCTTAGCAGCCGAAGTGGAAGTGGCTTTACAGCAAGAAATCAACGACAAGTTATCTGCCAGAGCGGGTGAGTATGGTGAGCGTGTCGCTGGCTTTATTAACGAGGCGTATCGTATTCCGTATTCATTTACTGGCTTGCTAGAGCAAACGTCGAAAACAGATCCGATAATACGTGAACGACTCGAGCTATCGCTCGCCGCAGTGTTACAAAAAAATGCACAAATCTCATCAATGTATGCCCAGTTTGAGCCGAACGGTTATGACAATCTTGATGATGTCTATCGTCAAGGTAGTAGCCACAGTGTGCCTAATGCAGGCACGTTAGAGATATATTACACCCGTAACGCAGACGGCACTGTGGAACAGCAATCGGTTGACGATGCTGCTGAAAAATACATCGAAACCCTTAATGAATTTGGCGTACGAGAAGCGGAATGGTATTTGTGTGCCAAAGACACCAAAAAACCCTGCTTAATGGAACCCTACTTATACGAAATTACCCCAGGTAATAACGCATTAATGACCTCACTAACTGTGCCTGTGTTGGTCGATAATCAGTTTAAAGGTTTGGTGGGCGTCGATATAAACTTACCGATATTCCAAACCATGATTATGGAGCTGTCAAAAAGCTTGTACCAGGGCCAGGCTAAAGTCACTCTGGTTAGCCAAAAAGGTTTTGTGGTGGCCGCAAGCCATTATACTAAATTCGCTCGGCCACTGAGTGAGTCGGTTAAGCCTGAATTGGCCAAAAAGTTATTAGCATTAAATAACACCTCTGGTTTTGTTAATGAGCCAGACAGCATTGCAGTTGGCTATCCTATTGCCATCCCTCTTGCTAATACAACGTGGTCATTGATTATTGAAGTGCCCAAAAGTCAGGCTTTTATGGCCGTTAATCATATGAACGATTCAATGACTGAAATGGAAATGTCATTAGGTGGCTTGTTATTAATGATTGGCATCGCCGTTACCGTTATTGCTGTGATTATTATTAGTTTGGTTATTCGCAGTATTATTGCGCCGTTGAATATGATCCAAACGCGGGTCGAAAACTTGGCCAGTGCCGAAGGCGATTTAACCCAAACGATAGATGTAGACGCCCACGCGGAATTGATAGCGTTAGGCGGTGGGGTTAATCGTTTTATCGCTAAATTACGCCATTTAATTTCTGAACTTAAAATACTTGCAGACAGCTCGCAACAAGAAAGTATTAAGTCAGCTGAGATCGCTAAGCACACCCGTGAAAGTGTTAATCGACAATATAATGAGATTGAAAGTGTGGTCACTGCAGTGAATCAAATGAGTGCAACCGCCTTAGAAGTGGCTAAAGCCTCAGAGCAAACGGCGATGGAAACGGAGTCGATGACCATCAATGTTAAAGAAGGTGAGTCGCGTTTATCTCAAGCTATGGTGTTTGTTGAGGGCATGTCTAAAGAGTCAGCCCAGGCGCAGCAAGCGGTTAATTTAGTGTCGCAAAGTAGTGGCAATATTAGTCGTATTTTAGAGGTGATTAGTGCTATTGCAGAGCAAACTAATTTACTCGCCTTAAATGCCGCTATTGAGGCTGCACGTGCTGGAGAGCAAGGTCGTGGTTTTGCTGTGGTTGCCGACGAAGTGAGAACATTAGCATCGAGAACTCAAAAGTCGACTGATGAAATTAGTACCTTAATTGATTCACTGCAAAAAGAAGTGAAAAATGCATCGAACATTATTGATAAAGGAGCTCAAGGCGCGAATAAAGCCGTTGAGCAAACACAATTGGCGTTGCAGTCATTAAATGCCATCGTGTCGCAAATTGATGAGATATCGAGCCAGGTGACACACATTGCGACCGCTGCTGAAGAGCAAAGTGCGGTCACTGAAGAGGTCAATCGTAATATTACCGGTATTTCAGATTCGGCCTCTGAGTTGTCACAACTCGCCGACGAAGCACAACAAAGCAGTGATAGTCTTGCAGAGCTTGTTCGTCAGCAACATCAACAGCTAGGACGTTTGCGTACTTAAGTTATTTTTGAATACTTTAATGATACAAAGGTGGCCAATGAGCTACCTTTGCTATTATTATCGCCGTATAATTTGATGATCAAAATGTTATGTCTGAATTTATTGCGCCACCCTGTCACAGTGTTATTGAGGTGTTATACCAAGATGAACACTTACTGCTCATCAACAAACCTTCAGGGTTGTTGAGTTTGTCGGGTAAAAATCCGTTAAACAAAGATTCTGTGCATTATCGTTTAGTGCAAGACTTTCCTACTGCGACCTTATTGCATCGCCTCGATTTTGGCACCTCAGGTATTATGCTGGTGGCGCTCAATAAACAGGTTAATGGTTTATTGACCCAACAATTTCAGCAACGCACGATAAGCAAAACTTATACTGCAATACTTCATGGTGTGTTACCGGATGAAGAAGGTGAGATTGATTTACCCATCGCCAAAGATGTCGATAATTTTCCATTAATGAAAATTTGCCATGACACAGGCAAGCCTGCTAAAAGTCATTACCAGGTCGTAGTTCGGCACCCACACGGTTTATCAACCAAGGTGACGTTTAGCCCCATTACAGGCCGTACGCATCAATTACGTATTCATAGCCTGCATCTGGGGCACCCGATACTGGGTTGTGATTTGTATCATAATGAACAGTCACAACAGATGTCGCCGCGGTTACTTTTGCATGCCACTAGCCTCACTTTTATTCATCCCATTACCCTCGAGACTATGAATTGTATTTGCCCAAGCCCATTTTAAACTAATCCGCATTAATCACTGACCACTCAGAATGCGTCCAGCAGTTTTTGATTAAGGCGCCGCTATGCGGTAATGGTTGTGTCCTTTCAAATAGCGAGAACGCAGAGTAAAAGTGGCTGGAACATTCCTTTCAGGCGAGTTTTAAAAGGGCTTACACTGCGTTACATGACTTCGAAAGATAACCACTATTCATTCAGTCATGCGCCTTGTTTAAGCCTTTTTACACTCTCGCTAAGTCATTACTTATTAACGCGGAACGGTTTTAGACAAAAACTGATTTAAGGTGAGTAAAAACTGATGCATAATCAATCTATTATTTTTTGCTTGAGATGATTAGCATGATCGTGCCCTGGATCGATTCGTTAGCCTTTATTGTGTTTTTAGTTGCCTGGGTTGGTTACACCAGTTTTGCTCGGCGTAAAGCTAAGACTACCAACTGTATTGCCAGGGTAATGCATCAACAGCGAATTATGTGGATGTCGCAAGTTATTGGTAAAGAAAACCGAGTGGGTGAGGCTGCATTACTGGCTAACCTTGAACGAAATATTGCTTTTTTTGCTTCAACGACCTTACTGGTTTTAGCGGGTGTGCTGACCTTATTCTCGCAAGTCGAAAAGCTGGAAACGGTCATTGCTTCAATTCCATTTACCGCCCCGCCTAATCATGCATTAGTGCAGGTTAAACTCGGTTTATTAGTCGGGATTTTTGTCTTGGCTTTTTTCCAATTTACCTGGTCAATGCGCCAATATGGTTTTGTTAACGTGATGATAGGCGCCGCGCCGTTGGATAAAACCGGCACCGATAAAGATCTCATCGCGTACGCAAGGCAAATGGCTGTAGTACAAGATCAAGCCGCTCATTCTTACAATTATGGCCTGCGCTCATATTATTATTCAATGGCTGCGCTGTGCTGGTTTGTGAACCCGTGGATGTTTATCGTGGCCAGTTTATTTGTGGTTTACACCTTATATCAGCGAGAGTTTAATTCTAAAGCTGTGGTGGCCATAACCGCTGCACAAACGCATTTAGAAAAAAGCCCCTTACATATTCATAAAGCATAACGCTTGCAGTTAACTCGCATCATGCCACGCCATGTTAAGCATAGCGTGGTGAATTGCATCAGCTCGATAGCACACCGTTAATGCTTGTGACCCATCAAAATCCTAAACATTAGAAACGAAAAAGCCGCAGCAATGAAACATTGCTACGGCTTATCTGAATTGGTGGCCCCTCCCAGACTTGAACTGGGGACCTGACGATTATGAGTCGTATGCTCTAACCAACTGAGCTAAGGGGCCGACTTAAGCTAGTCGTCACTAACAAAAGCGGATGCAGTATACGAAGTTTATTTCCGCTTGTCACCTCTGTTTGTACATGAATTTAGCTTAAATGACTCAAGTGGTTATCTGTTAATCAGTCTCCACATTATTGGCTGTATGTTTGTGGGTTATGACTCTTTGTTCAAGCTTAAGTATTTTACTCATTGTGAAGGTGAACATTTGAAATGGCTAATTCTGAATCCTGCATATCATTGCTGGTTATTGATATCGATGATTGTTAGCTGTCATTGTTACCAGCCATTGTTACTAGAAGTTGGCGAATGGGTTTTTAAGGTTAATTACTAACGAGAACCGTTATCAATTTCGATAACATTAGTACCCAAAAATGGGTTGTGATGATATTGCTCAATTGCGGGGGGGGGTTAATCACTAATTTAACAAGTTTTTGTGATTTGCCACCGTGATCAAAGTGGGTTTTATGTGCCATTGTATGAGATTGGTCGGTGTTAGGTGGCTTTGGTTTGGGCGGTTGCTCACGTTAATTGTGTGAATTTTGAACTGATTTGAAGATTAAGAATAAGGGCTGCAGTGTTTGCGGTATGTTGAGAAATTATCTGCTACAAAGATAAGTAAGGTGTGATTGTGTCAGTCAATAAACTTATGTGCAACCCCCATTATAACGTACTAACTAGCTTGTGGGTTCGTCTGCTGTTTATGAATAGTTTATCGTCTTAGCGAGGCTTGGGCTTGTATTAGATAAGAAGTATGACAAGCGCGGGCAATAAAGATTAACTGAAACTGTTTAGAGATTGATATTTGCGCAACATCCGTGTGCATGATGAGCATACGACATGTCTGGTCAATAAACTCACCTTGAGATATGCCTAGATTTCCCTGCTAGGGGATAGCGTCGGCATAGCGTTCTTTAGATGGAGCTTATCGAGCTCTTCTCACATATTGATGACATGAATGGGGATTCACATGTTGCAATCTAATTATACAGTTCTTGCAGATAAATTAGGCCAGTATCTTGAGCCTTCACGAGTTTATACCGATTACCTCCGCCGTATCGCTTGGGGTACCGATGCTTCTTTTTATCAAAAACGTCCACAAATTGTTGTCCATCCTAAAACTGAAGCTGAGGCTTCTAACGTTTTATCACAATGCTATCAAACTAATACGCCTGTGACATTTAGAGCCGCTGGTACCGCACTTTGTGGTCAGGCTATTTCTGATTCGGTGTTAATGGTTGCGGGTTTGCATTGGAATCAGTTCAAGGTGTTGGACGGCGGAAAGAAAGTACAAATGCAACCAGGGGTTATCGGCGCTAAAATCAATGCCGCATTAGCGCCATTAGGTTGGAAGTTTGGCCCAGACCCTGCAACTATTGCCTCTGCAATGGCTGGCGGGATTGTCTCTAACAATGCTTCTGGTATGAACTGTGGTACTCACCATAACTCATATAAGCTCATTGATTCGGCCAGAATCGTTTTTGCTGACGGCTCGATTTTAGATACGGCAAGTGAGCAAGGCCGGGAGGCGTTTAAAAAAGAACACCCAGAGATGGTGCAAGCCATTGAGTCTATTCGCGATGACATTATGTCTGACGATGCTTTAGTGCAGCGTATTAAGCGTAAGTATTCAATTAAGAATGTCACTGGCTTTGGTATGAATTCTTTTGTTGAACACCATGACCCTATCGACATTATTTTGCATCTTATGGTGGGCTCAGAAGGCGCACTGGGTTTCCTTTCTGAAATCACCTTAAACAGTGTAGAGAAAAAAAGCCATTCGGCTTCTGCAATGGTTTACTTTGATTCATTGCGTGGTGCTTGTGAGTCAATTGTTGAGCTACGCAGAGAAGCATTTAACGAGACGAATGCGGCAGAGTTGTTAGACAATTTTGCACTTAAGGCTGTTGCTGAGTCTAAATATGACACACCCGATTTCTTGAATGATGTGCATAAAGATGTCACGGCAGTATTGTTTGAAACCTTTGGCGATAACCAAGAGCAGATTGATGCTAACGTTGCCAAAATGTCTGCCATTATGAAAAAACATGGTTTATATCGCGATGTTGAATTTACTCAAGATGCCGCTGAAATCACCAATATGTGGGCGATCCGTAAAGCGATTTTCCCATTAGCGGGTTCAATGAGACCTGTTGGAACATCGTGTATTATTGAAGATATTGCGTTTCCAATTGAAGTGTTACCTCAAGCGACAATCGATTTACAAAACTTGTCATTTAAACATGGTTATGACGATGCGGTGATTTATGGTCATGCGCTAGAGGGTAACTATCACGTTATTTTTGCTCAAGACTTTTCGACTCAAGCTGAAGTTGACCGTTTTGATGGTTTTATGCAAGCAGTTGTTGACCTTGTTGTAGGGTATGACGGTTCGCTTAAAGCTGAACACGGTACTGGATTTGGTATGGCTGCATTCGTTGAGAAAGAATGGGGCACCGATGTCTACGACTTTATGAAACGAGTGAAAAATGCCCTCGACCCAAGCGGCATTTTAAACCCTGGGGTGATTATCAATGATGATCCATTCTGTCATGCCAAAGGTTTTAAACCTATGCCAGCCGTACATGACATTGTAGATAAATGTATTGAATGTGGCTTCTGCGAACCGCACTGTGTCGCCCATGGTTTAACTTTATCTCCTCGCCAGCGTACTGCTGTTGCAAGGGTGATGAAAACGCTAGAGACAACTGGCAAAGAGCCTGAAGTACTGGCCGAGTTGAAAAAGAACTATCCATACTACGCAATTGATACCTGTGCGGCGGATGGTTTATGTAAACTCGGTTGCCCGATGGGCATTGATACCGGTAAATATGTAAAAGTGCTGCGTGCTGAAGGCGCTAGCAGTATGGATAAGAAAATCTCAGACTTTACCGCTGATCGTTTTGGCACCATGGAGTCTGTCGCTCGATTTGCTTTAGGGGCAACAGACATTTCTCGAAAAATTATCGGTGAATCTGGTATGGGGGTAATCACTAAGGTTGTCCGCCGTATTGCGCCGGGTATGCCTGTGCCATTATGGACAGAAGGTATGCCTACGCGTGGTAAAGCATTACCGACAACCAAGACTCAGGGAGACATAAAAGCAGTTTATTTTCCTGCGTGTTTGAACCGTATGATGGGCACAAGTGCTAAGCATGACGACCAACGCTCTCTGCCTGAAACGATTGTGAGTCTATTTGAAAAGGCCAACATCGAAATGGTGTCTGGCGAGAAACCTAAGGGCTTATGTTGTGGTCAGCCTTGGGAGTCTTATGGTCATGATGAGGCGGCTGATCGTAAATCCGATGAGCTTTCAGCGTGGTTATTACAGGCGTCTAACAATGGCGAATATCCTATCTTGGTGGCAACAACGGCATGCCTTGAAAGAATGCGCCGTGCTTGTGACAGCCGTTTGAAAATGTACGGTCCTGAAGAATTTGCTTTTGAGTTTTTAGTTGATCGTCTTTCAATCAATAAAATCGTCGATAAAATTGCTGTGCATCCAACCTGTACAACTCGCAAGTTAGGCATGGCAGAGAAACTGGCTGATTTAGCCCGTTTGTGCGCCACAGAGGTTGTGGTGCCTGAAAAAGTGGGCTGCTGTGGTATGGCGGGTAACCGTGGTATGAATTACCCTGAGCTCAATGAGCACGGTTTACGCCACTTAAAAGAGGAAACAAAGGATAAAGGCTGTACCCATGGTTATTCTGTTTCAGCGACGTGTGACGTTGGTTTAACCACCCACTCGGGTATACCGTATAAAAATATCTTAACGTTACTCGATAAAGCATCGAGCAGAAAGCAACTGTAACAGGTTGATTTCAATTACAGCCCACGCAATAGCGTGGGCTTTTTTGGGGTTACAAATATATACCCAAACAACCTGAAGATGCTCGATTTCAGCAAGAATTTACACGCGTTTAGGCAAGGCATTGATTGCGGGTAATGGTCGTTCCCTTTCCAAAATCAATAACGCAGCATAAACACGTGTAAAACTTGCCCTTTGGGAGTTTCACCGTGTTCCCACTACGTTGTTGCGCTAATTTATAAGGTACCTACATTACCGCATTAACGCGCCTAGTATTGAAAACACGGTGAAGCTCTGAAACACGGATCTTCAAGTTGATTGGGTATACATGCAATAAAAAACCCAGCACTTTAGCTGGGTTTTTTGATGTTGCCTTTGCAGACTATGACGAATATTTATTCGTCTAGGAAAGACTTCAAAATCTCTGAGCGAGAAGGGTGGCGTAACTTACGTAACGCTTTAGCTTCAATCTGACGAATACGTTCACGTGTTACGTCAAACTGTTTGCCCACTTCTTCTAGAGTGTGGTCGGTGTTCATGTCGATACCGAAACGCATACGCAGTACTTTTGCTTCACGGGCTGTTAGGCCTGCTAGCACTTCGTGAGTGGCGTTCTTTAGACTTTCGCTTGTGGCTGAGTCTAATGGTAGCTCGAGGGTAGTGTCCTCGATAAAATCACCTAAATGCGAATCTTCATCGTCACCGATTGGGGTTTCCATTGAGATTGGCTCTTTAGCGATTTTAAGTACCTTACGGATCTTATCTTCAGGCATCATCATACGTTCAGCTAATTCTTCAGGAGACGGCTCGCGGCCCATTTCTTGAAGCATTTGACGTGAAATACGGTTCAGCTTGTTGATGGTTTCGATCATGTGTACTGGAATACGGATCGTACGTGCTTGGTCAGCAATCGAGCGAGTAATCGCCTGACGGATCCACCAAGTCGCATAAGTTGAGAACTTATAACCACGACGGTATTCAAACTTATCAACCGCTTTCATCAAACCGATGTTACCTTCTTGGATTAAGTCCAAGAACTGTAAACCACGGTTGGTGTACTTTTTAGCAATAGAAATAACCAGACGTAAGTTAGCTTCAACCATTTCTTTCTTCGCACGACGTGCTTTTGCTTCACCAATTGACATACGACGGTTAATGTCTTTAATGCCAGCGATGGTTAAATCTGTTTCTTGTTCGATGGCACCAAGCTTAGTGACACAACGCGTGACGTCGTCTTCAATCATACGAAGACCTTCTGCGTATGGCTTGCTGCTTTCTTTTTCTTTTTTAAACCAATCTAGATTAGTTTCGTTGCCAGTAAATGCTTTGATGAAGTTTTTCTTCGGCATTTTAGCTTGTTCAACACAAAGTTTGATCACTAGACGTTCTTGAACACGTACGCGATCCATCATGTTGCGCATGCTTTTCACTAAACGGTCAAACTGTTTAGGAACAAGACGGAACTCTTTAAATAATTCACCGATAACAAATAACGAACCGATGGCTTCAGGGTGGTCACGACCTTTTTCAGCAATAATGCCTAAGCTTTTTTCGTAAGCTTCTCTTAATTGAGTAAACTTCTCTTTGGCTTCTTCAGGATCTGGACCTTTGTTGCCTTCTTCCTCTTCTTCGTCATCGTCATCATCGTCATCGTCATCATCATCGTCATCATCGGTATTCGCGACTTCTGAACCAATATTGGTGGCGGTAGGGGCGACGTCATCGTCGTCAGGATTGATAAATCCAGAGATAATATCAGACAAGCGCAATTCTTCAGCTTCATACTGGTCGAATTGCTCTAAGATCATTGCGATAGCTTGAGGGTATTCACTCACAGAACTTTGTACTGTGTTAATACCTTCTTCGATACGCTTGGCAATAACAATTTCGCCTTCGCGAGTAAGTAGCTCTACTGTACCCATTTCACGCATGTACATACGTACAGGGTCTGTGGTACGGCCTAACTCACTTTCAACGGTTGCAAGTGCTGCCGCAGCTTCTTCTGCAGCATCTTCGTCTGTGTTGTCTTCCGACATCATCATGTCATCGGCATCTGGCGCTTCTTCAAAAACGCGGATACCCATGTCATTTATCATCTGGATAATATCTTCAATCTGATCAGAATCGACCATGTCTGCTGGTAAGTGGTCGTTCACTTCAGCATAGGTTAAGTAACCTTGCTCTTTACCTTTAGCGAGCAACAGTTTGAGTTGCGACTGCGGAGTGTGATCCATAGATATCATCCAAGTTTGGGTAACTGATAAAACGATAGGCCATCTAGCTATGCTAAGTGGCGCGCAAATCGTCAATTATAACTGTGCAGACTAATCTTAGCTAGTCCGTGGCACCGTTTTGTACGCAGATTATTCATCAATAATTGCGTATTATTTTGCAATGCCTTTCATTATCGCAACTAACTTTGTTAGCTGAACTTTTTCAACTTTGGTTAAAGTCTGTTTAAGGCTTAGCTCTTGGTATAGTTGTTCAATATATTGATTGTTCAACCATATCAAGGTTTGTTTAAACTCTGGCAATACGTTTTCATCCGCCACTTGATGATCCCAGTGGGCTAACTTTGTTAGAGTGCTTTTTTGTTCATGCTCTCTATGCAGTTCAAGTAGTTGTGCGCTGTTTAACGATTGCTCTCGAGTCATGTCTAGCAAGTGTCCAAGTAATGCGATACCGGGCATTTGCAGTCGCTCTAATGCAGGCTGAATGGCTAAACCAAAGCCGAGGCTAGGGTTTTGAACCAGTAGGGCAATGGCTAACCTTAATGGTGTACCACGGCCTTGTAAGCCTTTTGCATTGAGTGGTTTTACTTTGTTAACAGCAAAACCGAGTTTTTTCTTTAAATCATCGGCACTGTTCATGCCCAACTTGTGTGCTAGGTTTTCTAACAACAAATTCTGTAGGACGGTATCTTGTACCTTTTCAATTAGCGCAATGGCTTGCTTGGCTAATGCCCCTTTATCGGAGCCATGGTTGCTACTTAATGTATCAAACAAAAACTCTGGTAATAACATGGCTTTTTGCATTAATGCTTCAAATGCGTCTTTGCCAATTTTTCTGACCATGGTGTCAGGGTCTTCGCCTTGTGGCAAAAACATAAA
Organism: Shewanella sp. MF05913; assembly: GCF_059758095.1. Taxonomy (NCBI): domain Bacteria; kingdom Pseudomonadati; phylum Pseudomonadota; class Gammaproteobacteria; order Alteromonadales; family Shewanellaceae; genus Shewanella; species Shewanella sp. MF05913. The sequence continues at coordinate 153,824 of NZ_JCAYNT010000007.1, read as the reverse complement.
TTTAACTTGGTCACCGGGTTTCAGTAGGGGCAAAGCTGTTTCGAGTGCACGCCATGCGGCTTCTCGTCCAGCTCGGTCACCGTCGTAACAACAAATAACCTGTTTTGCACTACGCACTAACAGTTGAAATTGTTCAGCTGTGGTTGAAGTGCCTAATGACGCTACTGCGTAATCTACCCCAAATTGTGCCAGAGCAACCACATCCATGTATCCTTCTACAATCAACACATGTTGTGGGTCGCGATGTTTTTGTTTGAGCTCATACAAACCATAAAGCTCATTACCCTTATGAAATATGGGCGTTTCTGGAGAATTCAAGTACTTTGGGGTGCCGTCGCCCAAAACTCTTCCTCCAAATCCGACTACGCGACCTCTACGATCACGGATCGGGAACATCAATCTGTCGCGAAAACGGTCATAACGTTTGCCGTTATCGTTAGCGATTAGCATGCCTGCTGTAAGCAATTTATCTTGTGCTGCTTGGTTTTGGCGATAACGGCCCAGTAAACCGTCCCAGCCGTCTGGCGCAAAGCCAATACCAAATTGTTCAACTACCTCGTCGGATAGACCACGAAATGCGAGGTAATCAACCACTTTTTGTTTATCTGTGTGTTGCCGTAATTGACTCTGATAAAAAAGATTTGCTTCTTCCATCAGTTCATATAAATCGCGGCTTAATCCTTGGTCGGGTCTTTTTCCTGTACCTTGTTCTCTAGGTACGGGGATTCCGAGTTGACCGGCAAGTTCTTCAATGGCATCAACAAATTCGAGACGATCGTACTCCATGACAAAGTCAATAGCATTGCCGTGGGCGCCACATCCGAAACAATGATAAAATTGTTTGTCTCTGCTGACGGTAAAAGAGGGTGATTTTTCACTATGAAAAGGACAACAAGCCGAATGATTTTTACCGGCTTTTTTCAAAGGAACTTTGCGATCAATAAGATCGACTATGTCAATGCGAGCTATAAGCTCATTGATAAAATCACGAGGTATCGCCATTGATTGCTATGTTCTCGAATTTACTTTATCAACTGATTTAAACAAACAAGCCGTGCAAGTGCACGGCTTATTCAACATTAAAAAGCGATTACTTCAATTTAGCGCGTATCATGGTACCAATGGCACCTAAATCTGCACGGCCTTGAACTTTCGATTTTAATGCTCCCATTACTTTACCCATATCCGCCATGGTTGCAGCACCGACTTCCGCGATAGTTGCATCGATAATCGTTGCGACTTCATCTTCTGTAAGTTGTTTAGGTAAAAAAGTTTCAATAACTTGAATCTCTTCTGCTTCAACAGCTGCTAACTCCGGACGACCTGCTGCTTCATATTGAACAATAGAGTCGCGACGTTGTTTGACCATTTTGGTTAATACAGCTATCGCTTGTTCATCAGTCAGAGTTTCGCGGGTATCCACTTCAATCTGTCTAATGGCGGCAAGTGCCATACGAATTGTCCCCAAGCGCACTTTTTCTCTAGCACGCATGGCGTTATTCATTTGGTCTATTAGCTGATCGGTTAAGTTCATAATGAGATTAATATAAACGTACGCGACGTGCGTTTTCGCGAGAAAGCTTTTTAGCTAAACGCTTAACTGCAGCAGCTTTTGCACGCTTACGAGCAGTTGTTGGCTTCTCGTAGAATTCACGAGCACGCACGTCAGCTAAAATACCAGCTTTTTCACAAGAGCGCTTGAAACGACGAAGAGCTACGTCGAATGGTTCGTTTTCACGTACTTTAATAATTGGCATACGCCATCACCCCTTAGGTGTAGTTATGTTGGTTGGCTAAGTCTACAGTTCAACACTGTCTGTCATGAGTTTAAAAACAAATGCCAGCACATTAAACAGCAGTGTCTCAACTCAATCCAAAGGCTATTTAAAATGGTGCGGAATTTTACACCGAGCAGCGACCATTTGTAAACCCCTGATTGATTTTCTCTTTGCGTTGGGTGTAAGGCACTCATTTTTAATATGTTAGCGGAATTTAATCAAATCTCTTGCAGGTTAAATACTGAAACATTGGAGTATTTACCTCGACACGGGTAGAATTGGCGGCCATATTTTTGATGAAGACGAGAGATTATGCGGGTTATTGGTATAGAGACATCCTGTGATGAAACTGGTATTGCAGTGTATGACGATAAATTAGGCTTAATGTCGCATGTGCTATACAGCCAAGTTAAATTGCACGCCGATTATGGTGGTGTGGTGCCTGAGCTCGCATCTCGTGATCATGTACGTAAAATTGTGCCTTTGATTAAGCAGGCTCTAGCACAAGCAAATTCAAGTTTAGATGACATTGATGGCGTGGCATACACCAAAGGCCCTGGGTTGATTGGTGCATTGCTTGTGGGGGCATGTGTAGGTCGCTCTTTGGCTTATGCGTGGAATAAACCTGCCGTGGGTGTGCATCACATGGAAGGCCATTTATTGGCGCCTATGTTAGAAGATGATGTGCCAGAATTTCCGTTTATCGCACTGTTAGTGTCAGGCGGTCATTCTATGTTGGTGCAAGTTGAAGGCATTGGTCGTTATCAAGTATTAGGTGAGTCGGTTGATGACGCTGCTGGTGAAGCTTTTGATAAAACGGCTAAGCTGATGGGACTGGATTATCCAGGCGGACCACGCTTAGCTAAATTAGCGCAACAAGGTGTACCTGCCGGGTATAAATTCCCGCGACCAATGACAGATAGACCGGGATTAGATTTCAGCTTTTCTGGTTTAAAAACCTTTACCGCGAACACGATTGCAGCGGAGCCTAACGATCATCAAACCCGGGCAAACATTGCTCGCGCATTTGAAGAGGCCGTTGTTGATACATTGGCCATTAAATGCAAGCGTGCTCTAAAACAAACGGGTTATAAGCGGTTAGTGATAGCCGGCGGCGTGAGCGCAAATACGCGTTTACGAGAGTCGTTAGCTGAAATGATGACCAATTTAGGCGGTAAAGTATATTACCCACGCGGTGAGTTTTGTACTGATAACGGTGCGATGATTGCTTATGCCGGATTGCAGCGTTTACGTGCTGGGCAGACAGAACCTTTGTCTGTTAAAGGGCAACCTCGTTGGCCTTTAGACACATTGCCAGCGGTAGATTAAGCGTTAACAGTGAGTTACGAAAACCTAACTTTTTTTAGATGAGTTAGGTTTTTTTATGGATCTTTTTCGAGAAACTTTACTTTCTTCACCAATACGTAAGCGGCCGATGTTGTCTTTGTGACGAATTAAAATCAACGTAGAAAGCATCGCAACAGGCAGAATAAATCTATCATCTAACCACCAGGTATAAAAAGGCGCGAGTGTTGCTGCCGCCATGGCCGCAACTGATGAGTAGCGCGTAATAAGCACAAACACAATCCAGGTAACGATTAGGCACAAGGCTAAATCGCCACCAATGGGCGCCATTGCACCAAATGCGGTTGCTACACCTTTACCGCCTTTAAAGCCAAAAAACAGCGGGAATATGTGACCAAGACAGGCACTTACTGCAATAAATCCGAGTGATGCGGCATCAAGACCTATTTTATAGCCCAGGTAAGAGGGCAGTGCACCTTTGAGCATATCGAAAAAGAGGACTAAAATTGCAGAGCTCACTCCGCCGATCCGCAATACGTTTGTGGCACCTGGATTGCCTGAACCGCTGGTTCTAGGGTCGGGTAAACCTCTTATTTTACAAACCAATACGGCACTTGAGATCGAGCCTGCTAAGTACGCGGCGATGATCATCAATATTGTGACAATAACGGTGTTCAAATTGGTTTCCTTACTCTTCTTAGGGTATCATCGCGCATTCGTTTGCAAGGCAGATATTTTTCAGTATCCACTGACACTGTCTTCACGTTAACATTGTTGGTTCAGATGAGTTAATTCAAATGATGTTAATTGCACAACAGCGCTTATCCTACTGTTTTAATTCATTAGGAAAAAGACCAAATGTGTATTATTAAGCATATAATCGGTAATAAAGTTTGATTAGGATGATCTCCGGGTCTTTTTAAGTCTTTAAGGTGGATAGTTACATGGATAAAGTGCTTATACGTCAGTTAGCCATAGAAACCGTAATCGGTATTTATGAATGGGAAAAAAAGCTTCACCAAACTCTGCTAATTGATTTAGATATGGCGTGGGACAATCGTCTTGCCGCTGCCAGTGACGAGTACGAACATGCGTTATGTTATGAAACCGTATCTAATCGCCTGACAGCGTTAATCACTGAAAAGCCAATTGAATTAATCGAAACCGTTGCCGAAATGATTGCACAGTGCTTGCAAGATGAGTTTAACGTACCTTGGGTTAAAGTGGTGGTGATGAAGCCTGGTGCTGTCCCACATGCCGCTTCCGTCGGTGTTGAGATTGAACGTGGACGTATATAAGTGTTTTTCTTTTTACCGTATTAGCATTTGGGTTAGTCAATGGCACGTATTTATATCAGCTTAGGGACCAATATCTCTCCTGAGCAACACCTTAAAGCCGGCTTGCTTGACTTGCAGCAGTATTTTGGCGCTTTACAGTTATCGCGGGTATTTGAAAGCGAAGCTGTCGGCTTTAAAGGCACCAATTTTTTAAACATGGTTGCCGCTGCAGATACAGATTTGAGCATTGCAGATGTGGTCGCAACGTTTAAACAGATTGAACAGGCCAATGGCCGCATTAAAAGCGAGAAGAAGTTTAGTCCGCGAAGCTTAGATATTGATTTACTGCTATACGATGACACAATATGCAACTTGCCAGTTGAACTCCCGCGAGGTGAAATCTTATTTAATGCCTTTGTATTGTGGCCATTAGCTGAAATAGCGCCAGATTTGAATCACCCGGTTGTGCAAAAAAATTATCATTCTCTTTGGCAAGCATATGACAAACACTGTCAAAGTCTGTGGCCTATCACGTTTGATTTTCCAGCAGAATTACAACTAAACATTACGTTATCAACCCTCTAAAAAGTGACTCCCCACAAGGAAAAATATGGACACGTTTCAAGTTATTTTGCTGGCATTAATTCAAGGTCTTACTGAGTTTTTACCCATTTCTAGCTCGGCGCATTTAATTTTACCCTCACAGCTTTTTGGCTGGTCAGATCAAGGGCTTTCATTTGATGTCGCGGTCAATACAGGCTCGTTATTTGCGGTAGTGATTTACTTTCGCCATGACATTGTGACCTTAACTACATCATGGTTTAGTAGTTTTACGGGTAAGCAAAGCCAGGAGAGTAAATTGGCTTGGTGGATAATTTTAGCGACGATCCCCGCCGTAATCGTCGGTTTTACGGCGAAAGAATTTATTGAAACCCATTTCAGAAATACCTTAGTGATTGCCATTACGACCATCGTGTTTGGTTTATTACTGTGGTTGGCTGACCGCATGTCAAAAGCGCAATTAAACGAGTTTCAAATGGGCTGGAAAAAAGCCCTGCTTATCGGTTTAGCTCAAGCGATGGCACTGATCCCCGGAACATCACGTTCTGGTGCAACAATGACTGCAGCGTTAATGCTGGGGTTAACCCGCGAAGCTGCGGCGCGTTTCTCGTTTTTAATGTCGATACCTGTGAGCTTTGGTGCGGCCTTACTGGTCACTAAAGATTTAGTTGAAAGCCCTGCGGCTATTGATTATCAAGCACTTGGATTAGGTATTGTGGTGTCGTTTATTGCGGCATACTTGTGCATTCATTACTTTTTAAAGTTTATTAGCAAAATCGGCATGACCCCATTTGTGATTTACCGTTTATTATTAGGCGGCTTATTGCTTGGTATGCTCTATCTTTAAGACGATGGCTAAAAATTAATTACACACTTTATAAACGGGTAGCAATACCCGTTTTTTGTTTTCATTATGGGTAACTGTTTGTTATCTCGAGTTAAGGTTTACTATGACTCTACCGCTATTATGCCCAGTGTGCGCTGCACCGATAAATCAACATCAAGCTTCAATGGGTTTTTATTGTGACAATAAACACCATTTTGATAAACATGCGCAAGGTTATTGGCCGTTACTGAGTAATACCAAAACTAAACCTCAAGTGTTGTCACGCCAGCAAATGCGCGGTCGTCATTTTTTGTTGGCGTCAGGGCTATTCACACCGCTTATTACCCAATTACAAACAGCGTTGTTAAGCGTATTAAATGCCACCAGTGAGCAGGCTTTTGAGCATCTTGACTACCAGTGTGCCGACGGCTATTACTTACGCCAGCTAGTGCCTGCCGTTGAAGAGGCTGGTGTTGCGTGTGAACATTGGGGGATTACTGACGCCGAGAATGCAATATTTGCAGCGGCTAAAGCGCAAACCCCAGCAAAATTAATTTTAGCCGCGCTGAAGAAACTGCCTTTTTCGACTCAATCAATGGATGTCATTACCGTGTTCGATTCACTCTTAAAAGGCAAAGAGTGTATTAGAGTATTAAAGGATGATGGCCGAATTTTGATGTTACAGCCCGGCGTGCGCCATCTGTGGCAAATTAAGCAACAAGTGTATCCAGATTTGGTCGAAAAGCCATTACAGCTTAATTTACCTAATGAGCTTGAAATTGAATCACAGCAGCAAGTGAGTTTTACTCAATCTGTAACAGGCGAGCAAGCGCTCACGTTGTTAGAAATGTCGGTGTTTGGCTGGCGGGCTCATGATGAGTTAAAGCACCAAATCAAAGCGACTGCGATATCTGAACTTGAGTTCGATTGGCAGATCATTACGCTCAAGAAGCGCTTATAAAAGTCTAACCTGATAACAAACATTCATTCAGCCATGCGCCTTATTTAAGCCCTTTTAAACTCTCGCTGAGTCATCACTTATTAATGCGGAATGATATAAGGGCTAAAGCACTTCGCGGCCTGATATGATAGTAGCCTGATATGAGAGCGGTCATAGACTACGAATTAATCGCGGATAGTGAGATTTCTATAGCATTGTTTAGAAAGATTAACTGGTTGAAAATACATTGGGGAAATACTGACTGAACGGGTGTGGATTGGTAGGGGATGTAGAGTTGTCGGAGGTGTTTAGATTTACTGCTTGATTCTTTATATTGCACAAATAATTAAGGCTTGACGTTGAAAGCTACCTAAGTAGTAAATCAACAATCAAGCCCTAATAATCAACCTATTAATATAAGCTAATTTTTAATAGCAATTCTTACTTTTTGTAAGAAGAAGCCATGTTGTCTAAACGGTCGTTAGCACGTTTAGCTTCGGCTTGTGCGTCCATAGAAGCAGCTTTAGCGCCTTTAACATCGGCAGATAGCTTGCTTTGCTCAGACTTTAAAGAACCAACTTCTGCTGATAGTTGATCAACTTTGTTACCTAGGTTTGCTACGCTTTCTTCTAAAGCAGTAGTGTTAGCACAACCACCTAATAAAGCAGTCATCGCAACACCAGCAATCATCAGTACTTTCTTGTTCATGGGTAAATCCCTTAATATATAGGTTGTTAAATAGTGCAACGGCGTGTGCCTTTGCAACGGCGTAATTATGTCACAGTTTTTTTTATTTGCTATAGGCAAACAAAAGAATATTTACTTAAAATAGCGAAATAAATGAAAATTGCAAGTCTACAAGCTTAAAAGGACATTTATTTATCGATTTTATATAAATCTTAGTGATTTATTGCTTATTCACTGCTAAAAATTGCATTTTTTCGCTTTTTATCATAAACGTTCCGACACTCTTTTGTAGCATAATTGTTAGATTTTAACCAATTGTAATTTAAAGTCATTAACACGTTGAATGCGTTTAAGCTGTAATTGGTTTTTTATTTGTGCACCTTGATGGCCCTCCGCAATAATTGACTGAACATCTACCTGCGTTGCGAGCTGATAACATTGCTGTAAATATTCTGCTTGCGGATATAAAGCGTGTTCAAACCCAGTGCGGCCTCTGATGTCGCCGTGGCAACATAACAATAAATCGGTGAGACGTTGTGGTTTACGCCAAAAATCTGCTTTATCAAACAATTTGACGATAGTCTCTGCTCTAAGTTCAAAGGCATTATGAATATTTTGGTGTTGGTCGCTCACTAATAGTGCTAAATCACGATAGTCATTTGGCACTTTGATACGGGCGCATAACTTTTTAATGGCAGGTAAGCCTTTTTGCCCATGGCCATAATGTTTCGGCCAGTCTTGCTTTGGGGTAAGGGCTTTACCTAAATCATGCACTAGCGCTGCAAAACGGACCGCTTTGTTACGACTTAATAAACTTGTCTGCTCTAATACCATTAGCGTATGAATTCCGCTGTCGATTTCGGGATGCCATTTTTCAGGTTGTGGTACGCCAAATAATGCATCGATTTCAGGAAATAACACCACAAGGGCCTGGCATTGTTTTAGTACCTCAAAAAATATCTGCGGACTTTGGCTGCCTAACGCTTTGTCGCATTCTTGCCATACACGCTCTGGTGTAAGATGTTCGAGTTCGCCACTATTAGCAATATCGGTCATTAACTGCATAGTTTCTGGCGCGACAGTAAAGCCTAAATGATGAAATCGAGCAGCAAAACGTGCAACGCGCAAAACACGAAGTGGATCTTCGACAAATGCCTGTGACACATGGCGTAAGGTTTTAGCCTTAATGTCTTTTATACCCTGGAATGGGTCATACAATGTGCCTTGCTCGTCTTGCGCGATGGCATTAATGGTTAAGTCTCGGCGCAATAAGTCTTCTTCAAGAGTCACTTGTTTGTTGGCATCGCAACTAAACCCCTGGTAACCATTACCGGTTTTTCGCTCCGTTCTGGCCAAGGCATATTCTTGTTGAGTTTTGGGGTGCAAAAATACAGGAAAGTCTTTGCCGACTTGTTGATAACCCTGTTCAAGCATTTCTTCGACACTGCTACCGACCACCACGTAATCTTTATCAACAACAGTTTGATTAAGAAGGGTGTCGCGCACGGCCCCGCCGACTAAATAAATCTTCATGGCGTACCACAACGTGTAATAATAAGTGGCTTAAATATTATCAGAGTTAGATTTTTACGGCTAACTTTTGACAAGCAAACACACAAGCATTAACGTGAGCCGTCAGTTTCAAATAAGGATTTTTGGTCGAATGTATAAAGCCTTCTATGGATTAAATGATAATCCGTTTTCAATTGCGCCTAACCCTCATTATATGTTCTTAAGCGACCGTCATCGTGAAGCGTTGGCTCACTTAACTTATGGCCTGGGTGAAACCGGTGGGTTTGTATTGTTAACCGGTGAAGTCGGTACCGGAAAAACTACCGTGTCGCGTTGTTTGTTGCAACAAATACCCGACAACACAGACACCGCTTTTATTCTTAACCCTTCTTTGACCGAGCTAGAGCTGTTAGCCACATTATGTGACGAGCTGGAAATTATCTATGGCGACAACCCTACGTTAAAGCAGCTTACAGATTTGATTAGCATGTATTTGCTTAATAATCATAAAAACGGACGCAACACGGTATTGATTATTGATGAAGCGCAGCACTTACGCTCCGAAGTATTAGAGCAACTGCGTTTATTAACGAATTTAGAAACCAATACTAAAAAGTTGCTGCAAGTGATTTTGATTGGGCAGCCTGAATTACAACAATTACTGAAACGCCAAGATTTACGTCAATTAGCACAGCGTATTACTGCCCGCTATCATTTATTACCACTGAATAAAGATGAGATCGGATTATACGTATTGCATCGATTACAAGTGGCAGGCCGCCATGAGCCGTTATTTACGCGCAAAGCGATAGCAGCATTACATAAACATTCTGGCGGTATCCCGCGTTTAACCAATTTATTGTGCGAACGTGCATTAATGGCGGGATATGGCCAGGCGAAAGTACCGATTGATCACAAAATGGTCAATCAGGCTGCGGTTGAAGTGTTAGGCGATATTGATGTGTCTTCAGATAAGCGCTGGCCCTTTGTTGCCGCTGCCGCACTGGTGTTGGCATTTGGTTTATCTTTTTATCTGTTTAATCGCTCTGCCATTGATGAAAACATCAATACAGCGGCAATATTGCCTCCAGTTTCTGCCAATGTCGCTACATCAGGTATCGACAATACGCGGCCAGCAGCAGTACAGCAGCCATTACAAACCCTGCCTGCAGTTAATGCAGAGCAGCAAATTTTACGTCAGGCGATGTTACAAAGCAGCAGTATCGATAATGCATTTGCCGGTTTATTTGGTTTATGGAATAAGCAGCCCATTACCGGGTTATCTGCTTGCCAGGCCGCGCAGCAGCAAGAGTTAGCCTGCTATCAGCAGCAAGGTAATTGGCACAGCATTATGCGCTTAAATTATCCCGCGGTTGTTTACCTGCAAGATGCACAAGCCAATGTGTTTTACGGAGTGATTGTTGAGCGTCAAGCTGAACAGATTTTATTGCAACTAGGCGAGCAGCAGTTTTGGGTAAATAAAGATTGGTTTGACCGACACTTTAGCGGCACGTTTGAAATTTTATGGCAACCTGACAGTGTGCTGCCTCGTGAGATTGGTCAGTCTTCAAGTTTGGCGCAAGTGCAATGGCTTGAAAATAGTTTAGCCATGGTGGATCAGCGTCGAGCTCGTTTATTAACTCAGTTTGACAGTGATTTAGAGCAGCAATTAATGCAATTTCAGCGTCAGCATGGATTAAAGCCAGATGGCATTGCCGGCAGCCAAACACTGATACAACTTAATTTATATTTGAGTCAGCAAGGTCCAAGGTTAGTAGCCGCCGAGGTACGCCGTTAATGTCTATTTTATTAGATGCTGTTAATCGTAATAAACAGCAGCAAGGTGATGTAGCAGACTTAATGTCTACACCTGGCGCTCATTATTCCTCGCCATCACGCCCTGCGAGGAAGTTGAATCCATACAGTTTACTTGCAGGTGCAATAATATTAGGTATAGGTGCTGCGTGGGGGATGAGCGTGTTGTTAGTACCGTCACCATCACTGTTAAAGGTTGATATACAGGTTGAACCTGAAAAAACTGTGGGAGTGAGTCAGCCAGGGGCTCCAATCATTAAGTCCACATCAGTGAACAACAATAATGATGCAGCTTCTCAAACCAATGACCAGATCCGTTTAGCGGGTAAAGTGGCGCTGCCGATAGCCAAACCGTTTAATCAATTTTCTAACGCATCAGCGGCATCACCGTATGCTAATAACAATAATGGTTATGTTAATGATACTGAGGTAACAGAGGCTTATTCACAGCCAAACACCGTGGCATCAAATGATAATCAAGATAATCGTTTTAATGACAATGATGTCGCTAATCGTGAGTTGCAGCAGCTTCAAGAACAACAGATTCAAGATCGACAACAACGATCTCAACAACAATTAGCTCAGCAACAGGCTCGTCAGCAAGAGCAAATAATACTAGGCGCCAATGCTAACAGACGAGGATTAGCCGAACTTGAGGCGTTACGAATGCAGGTTAATACTGCGGCCCAAGAAGTCGACTTTGCTTCGGTTAAAGCCCCTTCAGTCGATGAGCGTAATAACTTACTGGCAGCGTTTGAAGTTGCACTTAAAGATGTTGAGTTTGAACAATCAGTTAATCAACAAGTGACAGAGCCAAAGCTTGATCCTATCCCCAAATCGAGTAATCAGCAGATCCCTAAGTATGGCGACTTACCTGCGAGTGTGCAGTTACAAGTACCAGAGTTTACTATTAATGCGCATGTGTATTCATCGGAGCCCAATAACCGTTGGTTAAATGTCGATGGTGTCGAGTTACAACAGGGGGACATGATTCAAAATAAACTGACGATTATTGAAATTCGTCCTCGTGATATCGTACTGGATATTAATGGCGAGCAATTTAGAGTACCAGCGATATAGCTTACTTATCATGAGTTCAGGCTACTCAAGCTAAAAAGTGAATATCGACAAGTTTAAAAACAACAAAGGCGCTGAATGCGCCTTTGTTGGGTATTGAAGTGCTGCTTATGCTGTTTTAGCCATGGATATGGTTAGCTAAAAACAAAGTTAAGCCATAACCTATGCAATAACATAATAGTAAAGCTGGTACATATTTTAAGTAGCTTACAAATGTCAGCTCTTCTACTTTGCTCATGGCGATAATACCCGACGCAGAACCGATGATAAGTAATGACCCACCGACTCCGACAGCGTAGGTTAAGCTTAACCACTGCGCCGTGGTTAACACAGGATCTGCTTTTAATAACGCCGCAGTTAATGGCACGTTGTCTAATAGTGCTGAGCCCATACCTGTAAAGAAGTTAGAAATACTTGGATTGTACATTCCGTACACATCGGTTAGCAGGTTAAGTGTGCCAATTTCTTTCAGCATGCCGACCAATAATAAGATCCCTAGAAAGAATAATAAGGTATCAAATTCAACCTGACGTATGTATTCAAGTACCTGTACTTCTTCGCTGTTACTCTTGTTCGTGCGGCCCACTAAGAACATCACTGACAAACCGAATAAGAAGGTTAATACTGGTGGAATACCAAACAATACGTTAAGTACCATGGTTAAAATAATGGTCGCGAAGAAAATGCAGCCAATAACGATATCGACCGTATTGTAATTTTGTTCAACAGGTGTGGTACTCACACGGCCTTCGGCTTTAAGTGAAAATAATACCGCCAGTAAACCCACACTTATCCCAGCAGGTATGAACAAAATCAGTAACTCAGAGATATGCACTTTACCGGCTAAGAAAATCATTAATGTAGTCACATCACCAGTAATAAGTGCAACACCACCAGAGTTAACCGCAAAAATAATCAACACTGCCATACGGCGACGCATTTGGCTGTCTAAATTGAACGTGGTGAGCAATCCCAAAGACACTAAGGTGGCCGTTACGTTGTCACAAAAGGTTGATAGCACCAACGAAAACATACCCACTTGCAACATCAGCATGCGCACTGACACTTGTTGTGGGAAGATTTTCTGCACTAATACCTGGATCATACCCTTAGCATTAAGGTATGCGACAAAGGTCATGGTCGACATTAAAAACAACCACAGAGTGGCAATTTCTAATAAGTTTTCATTGAGCTCTTCACCTACCAATTTACTGTTTTCTGGACTACCAGAGGCCATAAAGAGGGTGATCCAGGCAACGCAGCCAAGGAACAAGGTGGTTTTTGCTTTATTAATATGGGTAACTTCTTCGAGCACGATACTTAACAGTGCAAGCACCGCAAGTGAGATAAGAAAGGTATGTAGCATGACTGCAATTCCAACTTTGTGTTGTAGGTAATTAAGCTCATTACCGTGAATTTCTGCTCACTTAATACAAACCGTGTTTTAAGGTTCAATTAAGCTTGTTTTTGGCGGTGCGATCACATCACACCACGGGCGTTTTCGCAATATAGATCACAGTTTTTTTCGTTAATTATCGACCAAAGTCGTGGATAAAATAATGAACACGGGAAAAGGGGATAGGAATTTGTTAACACAAATAAAAATAGGATAAACAACTTAGTTGTTTATCCTATTTTTGTTATCAACTATGCGCTTAACGTAAAATGGCGTTAAGCCTTAGCATGATTTACTTCATAGCAGCAAAAATACGGTCAACAGCGGCTAATGTGTATTCAATTTCTTCATCGCCATGAGCCATAGATAAGAAGCCTGCTTCATAAGCGCTAGGCGCTAAATATATGCCTTCATCTAACATTGCATGGTAAAAATGACGGAAATGCTCCATGTTACATTGAGTGACTTGAGCAAACGAGGTCATTGGTGCAGTGTCTTCAGTAAAGAAGAAACCAAACATGCCGCCAGCATAAGTAATGCTTAACGGAATACCGTGCTTGTCTGCAGCCGCTTTAAAGCCTTGTGCAACACGTTTGGTTTTATCGGCAAGCGCCTCATATAAACCAGGCTCACATAATGCCTCCAGTTGCGCTAAACCTGCAGTCATTGCAATTGGGTTACCCGATAAAGTACCCGCTTGGTAAACTGGACCCGTTGGAGCAATATATTGCATCACGTCTTTACGGCCACCAAAAGCACCGACAGGCATGCCGCCGCCAATCACTTTACCTAGTGTCGTTAAGTCTGGCGTTACGCCATAGAAGCCTTGTGCACCGCTCATAGACACACGGAAACCTGTCATGACTTCATCGATGATGAGTAACGCATTGAATTCATCACAAATCGCTCGTAGGCCTTGTAAGAAACCGTCTACAGGTGGAATGCAGTTCATGTTGCCAGCAACAGGCTCAAGGATAATACAAGCGATATCGTCTGGGTGTTGTTCGAAAATAGCACGCACAGAATCAAGGTCGTTGTAGGTTGCTGTTAACGTGTGTTTAGCAAAGTCTTCAGGGATACCAGGCGAGCTTGGCTGACCAAGCGTTAATGCACCAGAACCTGCTTTAACTAACAAACAGTCTGCATGGCCGTGGTAACAACCTTCAAACTTTAAAATGTTGTCGCGATTAGTAAAGCCGCGGGCTAAACGAATGGCGCTCATGGTCGCTTCAGTACCTGAGCTCACCATACGGACCTGCTCCATTGATGGCACCATCGAGATGACTTTTTCAGCCATTCTGACTTCTAATTCAGTTGGCGCACCAAATGACAAACCATTTTCTACAGCCGCTAATACAGCTTGACGAATTTTAGGGTGATTATGGCCTAAAATCATCGGTCCCCATGAACCAACGTAGTCGATATATTTTTTACCGTCAGCATCGAATATATAAGCACCATCAGCTTTTTCGATAAATAACGGCGAACCACCAACACCATTAAAGGCACGAACGGGTGAGTTAACGCCACCTGGAATGGTCTTTTTAGCCTGTTCAAATAATACTTCGGAACGGGTCATGTCTAATCCTTAATATAGTGTGCCAATTATCTATCGGCTTTACGTGAATACCAGTTTACTGGGCACTCATACTTTTCGAGTTGATTTTCAACTCCAAGTGTTAATGCAAAGAGTGCCATACGGATAAGTAAGCCGTTGTCGGCTTGTCTAAAAATAGCCAAACTTGGATGGCTGTTTAAATCATTGTCGAGCTCGTTTGCTTGTGCGCGCGAATCTCGTGGTAACGGGTGCATAATCACAGTATTAGACTTGCAGTGCTGTGTGTAAATATTGTGATTTAAGCGAAATTTGCCGCGATACTTGTTCGCTTCTTCTTGTGACGGAAAACGCTCTTCTTGAATGCGGGTCAAATACAAAATGTCGGCATGATGTAAATTACCTTCAAGTTGCTCTGTTATTGTGATCTTATGGCCAGCATTTTCAATGTCGGCGATCACATAGTCAGGCATTGCTAGCTCACTGGGTGAAATCAATGTGAACTTAATATCTTTATGCATACAAAGTAAGCGCGATAAAGAGTGAACTGTTCGGCCATATTTTAAATCACCTACCATGGCAATGTGCATACCGTCGATGCCCATACCTGCGTGGCTGAGCTCTTTTTTAATGGTAAACAAGTCAAGCAAGGCTTGAGTAGGGTGCTCATTTGGACCATCGCCACCATTAATGACTGGCACTCGGCTGCCTTCTGCGAACTCTTTTACTGAATAAGCATCGGGATGGCGCATGGCAATCACATCAGAATAAGTCGACAGCACTCTGGCGGTATCATAGAGCGATTCGCCTTTTGATAATGACGACGATGCCATTCCGGTGGTTTCACGAACATGGCCACCCAATAAATTAAATGCACAGCCAAAGCTGACGCGAGTACGGGTACTAGGTTCAAAAAACAGGTTACCTAAAATAGCGCCCTCTAACACCTTGGTGCGTTTTTCACGCAATGCGTAAGGGGTCATTTTATTAGCGACGTTAAAAATAGTGTTTATTGAATCCAGATCTAACTGGCTTACGGAAAGGATATGTGAACCTTCGAACTGCATCATCAGCCTGATTTCCAGAGTGTAGGGTAAAATAGTCACCAAAACAGCGTGCTATTTTACCGTTATTTATAGGGTATTTATCGGTTTTTTTTATCATGTGGCTGAGGCAAAATTGTAGCAGAAAATAAACAGCAGATAAATATGCTGGTCGAGATTCACTTACTGCGAAATAGAACAAATCAGTGACGTTTATTGGCGGTGTATTCACGGTATATTCTGGCGCCGCAGGTTAATAAAACACCTTTAAATTTGCCCTGAACGGATTTCTTGCAATAAGTTTGTCCAGCTAATTACCCCAACTACTTTTTGGCCATTGGGATTATTGGGGCTGTCGCGATAAATATACACTTCACCTGAACGTTTTGCCGCTAAAGCTTCATAGGCTTCGTTGAGTGTGGCACTGTCTGGCAATCCTGGCATAGGGTGACGAGACAAGGTGGTTGAGTCTTCAAAAGACTGCATTTCGAGGCGTAACATTTCTATTTGGCCTTCGCCATTTCGCACCAGTACAGGTCTTCCCTCGGCGCGCTTTAATACTTCAAGCAGCAGTTCATCGTCATCGTTTACAATCACAAAGCGGCGGTCCATTAATACCCTTACCCCTTTCTTTTGTAAGCCCTGGTTCAATGGTGCAACCTTGTACCCCAGCCCCATAATGTCTAATTGTTTTAAGAAAATAGAGCTAGTGTTAAAACCCTGGTAAGCCACCAAAAATGCCGGAATGGTAATAAACATCGCCGGTAAAATAATGGATGTGTCATTGCTCAGTTCCAGCAAGGCCACCAGTGCAGCTAATGGTGCGCTTAAACAAACGCCCATCATTGCGGTCATGCCAATGACGGTATACAAGCCAACATAAGGCGCAATCGATGGAAATAACAAACTACTTAAAATAGCCAAAATAGCGCCCACTAACGCCCCAATACCATAAAGTGGGCCAATTAATCCACCGGGTACGCCAAAACCAATGGCGGCGATTGTGGCCAGCATTTTTGCCAGCAGTAAGCCAATTAAAAACAGCAGGCTAGGGTGTTCGCTAATGGCTTCATGAATAGCAAAGTCACCAGAACCTAACGCTTGTGGCATCACTAAGCCAATTAATGTGGTGATCGTCGCGGCAATGAGTAATCGGTAAATTAGCGGCCACTTTTGACCTCTTGCTGTTACGGTTAACAGTGAAAAGTTAAACAGTGCCGCAACGCAGCCCAGCACCACACCGCCGATAAGTAAAATGGGATAGTGGTCTAGTGGAATACGGATGACATTAATCAGCTCGTATTCATGCACGTTACCAAACACCAATTGGCTCGATACTGCGCCGCAAATGGCCGATAACATAATCGGGAAAAAATAATGGATTTTGTATTCGCGTACGATGACTTCAAATACAAATAATACGGCCGCGAGTGGCGCGTTAAAGGTTGCAGCAATCCCTGCGGCTATGCCGCTTGCACACATAATACGCACACTATTATCTGGCAAGCTGAATTTCTCTGCCATCACACTGGCGCTTACTGCGCCAAGGTGGATCGCCGGGCCTTCTTTACCAACAGAGAAGTTACTCATGAGGGCAATTAAGGCCTGAAAAAATTGCCCTGCAGCAGATTGCAGAGGTACTTTGCCATAATGTAACTTAAATCGATGCAGAACATAGGCAATGCCCATACGGCGGTAACGCTTTGAGCCTAGTAATGACAATAACCAAATTAATGCCGCGCCAATCAACGGCAGATAACTTCGCCAGTCCGTTAATGTTGAACTGATAGTATTCGTGTCCGAAAGCAGATATTGTTCTGCCCAAACTAGGCTTAAGCGAAACAGAATAATGACCACAGAGGCTATTATTGCAAACAGCAGAGCCAGTGCACAAAGTTGTACACTAATTTTGGCTTGAGACAGTTTATCTCTAAATTCATTGTGCAGATATTTGCGCGCCGCTCTTTTGGCGTGAATAATAGCGACTTTATTTATCTTAAATTGCACTGTTTAGCTCTAGGCTCATTGGCATTCGAATTCTTTAAAAGGTTGTTACCTAATGTTAAATTATCACCGTTGGTTAGACAGACTGCAAGTTTTAGAACGTAAAAATAGGACATCGAGCAAATACTTACTCAGCTTAGTGCTGGTGTCATTTCTATTGGGCGCCGTCAGTTTTAATCTTTGGCTGTCGTTTGCTCCAGAGGCAACGCCCAATAGTGCCAGTGGCAAGCGTAAATTATTACAGCAACTTGACGAGCAAGCTCAAGTCTTAGCCAGCCGTAATATGGCATTAAGTATTGCTGAAAATGCCAATAAAGAAATGCAAGATATGTTTAGCCAACAACTGACTCAGCAAAAAGCGTTAGAAAAAGAACTCGCATTTTATCGTAGTGTGATGGTGACCGATGCCGACGTTGAAGGCGTTGCCATTAATACCGTAGAGCTAGTGCAAGGTGTGAGTGCCGAGCAATTTCAATTACGAATCGTGCTCACTCAGTTACAAAAACGCAAAGCGAAAGTGAAGGCCAGTGCAGAGGTGACGTTAATAGGAAGCCAAGATGGCAAGTCCAGTTCACTGTCATTAAATAAGTTATTGAACAAAAAGTTAGATTTTGAATTTAGTTATTTTCAAATTATGGACAGCGATATTGTTCTACCTGTAGGGTTTAGCCTGCAAAGGATAGCCGTTAAAGTGAAGGTGAATGCGAGTCGCGGCGTTAAAGGCGGTGCTATTGAGCAAACCTATAATGTGCCTGAGCTATTGATGGGTGAAAAAGAACTGCGGGTAATACTTGAACAAAATAGTCAGGTAAAGGATAATTCTTAGTAGACACCGAAGTAAGAGGTAGTAATGACTGAACAAACTGATGCAGCAATGCCGATCCAATTTACCGATGCTGCAGCAACTAAGGTAAAAGGGCTGTTAGAAGAAGAACAGAATCCTGAATTAAAACTACGTGTATACGTTACAGGTGGTGGTTGCTCTGGTTTTCAGTATGGCTTTACGTTCGATGAAAAAGTCAACGAAGGTGACTTCACTATTGAAAAGCAAGGCGTACAACTTGTTGTTGATCCAATGAGTCTTCAATACCTTATGGGTGGCGAAGTGGATTATACATCTGGCCTTGAAGGTTCTCGTTTTTTTGTTAAAAACCCGAACGCAACGACAACCTGTGGTTGTGGTGCGAGTTTCTCGGTGTAATCGTTATATCCGAAACTTCTTGTTGGGTGACAAACCTATAATAAAAAAGCCGTCGAGAGACGGCTTTTTTGTATCATTTTAGCGAGAAGGTTAACCGCTAATAATATTGAAGTTAATGCGTGACTTAAACCATGCTTTGACCTTGGTATTAAAGCTTATCCACACTTGTAGCATCCCCACAGCGATAAGCACGCTATAAAGAATCCAGTCTGGCACCACTGTTTGGAACGCACCAAAATCCACGGTGGTAGGCCCAGCGTCAAGGTTATCAGGGTCGTACATAATAATCGGTAGCATACTGCAAAGCATGAGTTGAAGCAGACTGTAAACCCGCAATAAATACAATGCCGCTTTTTGCCGGCCCATAATGCCGAGCACTAAAATCAGTGTTAATACGCATAACATCGCACTGAGTTCTGACATTGATTGAGCAGCAATTAGACCGCCAACCGAGGTAATGACATAAACCAACATTAATGCGACTAGTCGCTTTGGTATGCTTGGTTTGGCCGCATCAGTAGTGGTGACTGGCTGAGTTGATTCTTGGGTCATTATGCTCTATTCAATTTTTTGTGCAGATTAATGCTTAGCTTGCGACTTTGGTGTTAAACGTTCGTTCACTTCGTAGGGTGGAACAACCACGCCTAAGTCTTCTTGAACTGGGAATACCGCAATAAATAAATCGTCATCTTCCATGCCGCTCACCCAGCGTTCTTGGAATTCTGACAATGGAATTGCCAATGGTTCGCACTCATTCCATTCGTCAACCGCCCAAAGTGCGGCAGTTTCTTCCGATGGCCACATCGGGATGCAATCTTCATCTTCGGTGGTTAGCATGACGCAACCATCTTGATCTTGCAGAGTCCATATGGTTTGTTCTGCTTTAACTTGCTCAACCATATAATCGTAACGGCCTTCTGGCGTAAGATTCATTAACTCAGATACACTTTTAACTTTGTTGCTCATATTGACTCTCATTAATTAGTAAAGGCTTTGCTAAACCCAATCGATTTGGCAAATTTGCGGTCATCATAACATTGAGGCCCGCATTGAAAAAGTTATCTTGCTCTAAAACGACCACCCAGTACGGCAGCGCGCGATGCGCCAGTGACTGCCGGTAAGTTTGCTGGTAAGTCGTTGTGATGACGCATAGCGAGCCAGGCAAAGGCAATGCCCTCAACCCATTTAGCATCTACGCCTAAACCCGCTGTGGTGTCCATTTTATAACCTGGGACTAATCGCGCTAAGCGTTGCATTAACTCGGTATTCAGTGCGCCGCCGCCACAAACAAACAACTCGCCAGTCGTCGACAGCTTATTAATATCATTGGCAATGCTGTGGCAGGTTAGGTCGAGTAAGGTTGACTGAATATCTTCCTGGTCTAAGTGGCTATAATCTGCTAATTGTTGCTCAAGCCATGCCTGGTTAAACAGTTCTCTGCCTGTGCTCTTAGGCGCAGATAAAGAAAAATAAGAATGTGATAACAGCTGTTTAAGAAATTCTGGATGAGTTTCACCTGAGGCTGCCCACGCGCCATTTTCATCAAATGCGTGGCCTAAACTCTGGTTAACAAAGTAATCAATTAGGGTATTGCCTGGGCCGGTATCAAAACCGAGAACATCGTCGCTGTTGCCTGGCAAGTAAGTAATGTTAGCGATACCACCAATATTTAAAATGACTCGCGTTTGCCCTTGTTTAGCAAAGACTTGCTGATGAAATGCGGGTACTAGCGGTGCACCTTGGCCACCCAGCGCAATATCTTTGCGTCTAAAATCGGCAATGACATCGATGTTGGTTTCAACAGCGATGGTATTGGGGTCACCAATTTGCAGGGTAAAGCCCATTTCTAAATTAGGCATGTGACGCACAGTTTGTCCATGCGATCCTATTGCGATAACTTGCTCTGCGGTGATATCGGTTTTTGCCAGTAAGTTATTCACGGCTTGGGCAAATAATTTACCGACACTGCGATCAAGGCGACCTAAGCGATTTATTTCATCATCGGTTGCAGCTTGGCATAAGCGCTGTAAGCCTTTTAACAAATGGCCCGGAATTGCTTCAGTATGGCCGGCAATTAATTTGGGTTGCTCAGCTGTAAAATCAACTAACACGGCATCGACGCCGTCCATGCTGGTGCCCGACATCAGGCCGATAAAATATTCTGGCTTAGACATGAAATACTCTCTGTACTGAAGTCGCGAGCAAGGCAAGCAAATTAATTGCTTGCCAATTGCTGCTGTTGATTTGATTTTAATTGCGCCATTAACTGTTTACTTAAAGTCGAAAACTTGCCTTTTTCGCTGCGGTTAATGGGCATTGATTTAGGTAAATCTATGGTGCGTGGATTGCGATGTACACCGTTAACAATGAACTCATAATGTAAATGGGCGCCAGTTACTCGACCTGTTTTACCTAAAGTACCAATCACTTGACCTTGCTTTACCGTTTCACCACGATTTACTTTGCGTTTGGTTAAATGCAAATATTTGGTGGTGTAGGTTTCGTTGTGTTTAATGAACACATAGTTACCATTAAATTGGTTATACCCAGACTCAATCACTTTGCCTTTACCGGCGGCTTTAATCGGTGTGCCGATGGCTGCAACATAATCAACACCACGATGGGCCTTGATTTGACCTGTTACCGGGTGCAAACGGCGTGGATTAAAGTTAGAACTGACATATTTAAAGTCGACTGGCGAGCGTAAAAACGCTTTACGCATGCTGTTGCCGTTTTCTGAATAGTATTCACCGTCGGTATAACGCACTGCAGTATATCGTTCGCCCTGGTTAATAAACTCAGCGGCTAAGATATTGCCGTTACGTAAAAATTGGCCGTCGGCATATTCTTGGTCAAACAATAATGAAAAATGATCGCCTTTGCGAATATCTAAAGCAAAGTCGACATCCCAGCCAAAAATGTTGGCCAGTTCCATAATGTGATTTCCTGACAAGCCTGCGTCAGCGGCGGCATTCCAAAAATTGCTTTTAATGGTGGCGGTAATAAACGAGGTACGACTTTGCACTTCTTTGGTGTTTACCACTTCTTTGTATCGGTCATTGTTATGACTGATCACTAAGGTAGACACTTTATCCATGCGGTAGCTCAGTTCTTTTAACTCACCTAAATCATTTTTGCTGATGGCAATTTCTTCACCCGGCATAATGGTAAGCAAATTCTTTTTCGCTAAAGGCAGTTGAGTAATGTCATACACATCTTTAGCGGTTAACCCTGCACGGCTGAATAACCCCCCTAAAGTGTCACCTTTTGCGACTTCATAATATTCAACGGTGTAATCATCGTTGCTCGCTTGCTGTTTTATTTTTGCTTTTTGCTTGGCGAGTTGGTTATCAATATCATTGAGTACTCCATCGACGCCCTCTGGGCGGGTTTGCAGCATCGCGAGGTGTTGTGCAAATGCCTCGTCGTCAGCGGTTTCAGATACCGCCTCATGTTCGTTCACATTTTGTGGTGATAATGTACTGTTATCAAAGATATTGTCGGCAATCTCTTCTTGCTCAACATCTTTGTCATCTGTAGGGGCTGTAGGCGTTCTAAAGGCCAACGGTGCAGAATAACGAGTATCGTTTTCTGTGGTGTTTTTATCTGTTGATTTGCTCACTAATTGGGTTTGTTTAGATGCTTGAGCATCTTCCGATGGAAACATCAGAATAATAGTGGTTAACATCACTAATAATGACAGTGTGATTTGATGTGCTTTTGGCAACAATGTGAATAAAGTTAGAAGCTTTGCCATTGACTCAGGTACCAATTTCTCTCTAGTGTTGTTATCTGCTAAGTGTACACTCTTTCATTTGCCGTGGCTAACAAGTAACATAGACCTCTTTATTTTTTGTGCAAGCCCTGGGAGTTGCAGTAGAGATGGCGAATTTAGATCAAGTATTGGCAGAGATTAAGCGCGGTACCGATGAGATATTACTTGAAGCGGATTTGCTTGAGAAACTGAAAGAAGGGCGCCCATTACGCATCAAACTAGGTGCTGATCCTACCGCTCCAGATATTCACTTAGGTCACACGGTTATTTTAAACAAAATGCGCACTTTTCAAGAACTCGGTCACGAAGTGATTTTCTTGATTGGCGATTTTACGGGCATGGTCGGTGATCCTAGCGGTAAAAACAGTACCCGTCCTCCATTAACTCGTGAGCAAGTGCTTGCTAACGCTGAAACCTATAAAGAGCAGGTCTATAAAATTTTAGACCCGGCTAAAACACGTATCGAGTTTAACTCTAGCTGGTTAGAGCCATTAGGCGCCGCTGGGATGATCCGTCTAGCATCGCAACAAACCGTTGCCCGTATGATGGAACGTGACGATTTTAAAAAGCGTTATTCGTCTGGGCAAGCCATTGCTATCCACGAATTTATGTACCCATTACTGCAAGGCTACGACTCTGTTGCGTTAAAGGCCGATGTTGAATTAGGCGGTACAGATCAAAAGTTTAATCTATTGATGGGGCGTGAGCTGCAAAAAGCAGAAGGGCAAAAACCACAAACTGTGATCATGATGCCACTGCTTGAAGGACTTGACGGCGTTAAAAAAATGTCTAAGTCGGCGCACAACTATATTGGCGTGAGTGAGCCTGCTAATGAAATGTTCGGCAAGATTATGTCGATTTCAGATGATTTAATGTGGCGCTACCTTGAGCTGTTATCTTTCCGTCCTCTTGAAGAACTTGCACAGTTTAAGTTAGACGTTGAAAACGGCACTAATCCACGCGATATTAAGATTTTATTGGCCAAAGAAATCATTGCGCGTTTCCATGATGAAGCGCAAGCACAAGCAGCACACCAAGCCTTTATCGATCGTTTTCAAAAAGGCGCGATCCCAGATGACATCGAAGAAGTGGTGTTAGAAGCGGGTGAAGGCTTAGCGATTGCTAACTTACTAAAAGATGCTGGCCTTGTGGGGTCAACATCAGACGGTATGCGGATGATTAAGCAAGGTGCGGTGAAGATGGATGGCGAAAAAGTGGAAGACAGTCGTCAAAGCTTTAATGCCGGCCTAGAAGCGGTATTCCAGGTGGGCAAGCGTAAGTTTGCTAAAGTGATCTTGAAGTAATGCTTTAATCACTCGTAAAAAAACGGCTTATTAAGCCGTTTTTTTATGTTTGAAATTTATTATTATCTACTGCGACTCAAGTTGATCTGACATGGTTTGATAATCCATTAAATCCATCTGCTCTATCAAACGTTCGGTATTGTTATCAAATTTAAGCGTCGTGACACCGGGAACCGCGAGGTCAATAATTTTCCCCGGTTTGCCGAATTGATCACCCGGGCCTCGTAAACGATAACTGCCTATAATCACCACCAGCGAACCGGTATTAAACATATGTTCTATGTTTAAACGGTATTCAAGCACACCTTCATGGGCGCGTTGTAAAAAACCAATAATTTGTCGTCCACCTGTGTAGGTTGTATTGGCTGTTTTATCGAAAAAAATGGTTTCACGAGAATAAAAGCGTCGCAAAGTCGAATAATCATGATCGGTTAATGCTTCCATATATTTCATGGCAAGCTGCTGCTCTTTAGGCATATCTCCAATATTGGCGCTGATTGAAAAACTGCAGACTAAACAACATAATAGCAATATTATTCGCACATTAAATTCTCTTTGTTTTTAAATCGAAAGCGGGCAAAGACAAATGCCAGCGGATAGCGCTCAGTCGAATGATTAAGGTACTAATCATTGCGATAAACATCGATGTCATACTGTCCATGCCGACGCCCAAGCTTAAGGTATAACAAATACCACCGACGATGGAAGCGGTTGCGTAAATCTCGGTACGTAACACCATAGGCACCTGGCGGCACAGTAAATCACGAATAATGCCGCCACCGACACCGGTAATTAACCCCATAACGACGGCTATCATGCCAGATAATCCCATTAATAAGGCTTTTTCGGCGCCAATCACAGTAAACAATGCCAACCCTAAAGCATCGGCAACTGGCAAGGTTAGCGCAGGTAATTTATGCGGTTTACGCACGAGCACTAAACAGGCTAATACGGTCGCTAAAATGACGATGATGTAGTTAGGATCGCGGATCCAAAATACCGGTGTTGCGCCAATTAATGCATCGCGAATACTACCACCGCCAATAGCCGTTACTGAGGCAAGAACAATGACGCCAAACGGATCCATTCGATGTTTACCTGCCGCTAGTGCGCCAGAAAGCGCAAATACAGCGGTACCACACAAATCGAAAATATAGATCCACTGACTCATTTACTTAACTCTTTGAGGTGAATATTGAGTGCATCTACTGAGATGCGAATTTCAATCACCGATAAAATCAATGAATACAGTAACAGCAATAAACTTAAGCCAAACACCACTGAACCAGTTTGGTTAAAACCTGTGTAAATTAATATCATGCAAAGCACGCATAAGGCAAAACTACTCACGCCCGCTTCTTGCATTTTGCGGATAATAATAATGCGCTGACGTAAGTTTTTTATTTGGTCGCCCTGCACTGGTTTTTTATCGTTACTCAATTGACGGATTAATGCCGCCAGTGAAAAAAAACGATTGGTGTAGGCCAGCAGCAATAATGAGATAGCCGGAAATAGCAATGCTGGAGTCGTTAATGATACATGTAAATTGTTGAGCAACATGGTCTTCCTAAGCAGGTCTTTTAGCGGGTAATAGTCAACTGTCGATGACTATAGAGGATTTACAGTGGTAAAGATGTAAGCCTTTTGCCAGATGTGATGTTAACAATCGATTATGACGCTACATCGTAATATGTCAGCAACAAGCAAATGTGGGCGTATTATCGCTAATTACTGCTGTGTTTAAAACAGTATTTACTTGTTTTAAATAAATCTTAATCCAGTCCAAATCAATGGCAGTAACAAGGTTAAGCTAATCCAGAATAAGTTGGCTGTTTGCGTTACGGTTATGGCTTGGTTTATGTGGCGATAGTCAGGCAAGGGTCCAGCTTTCACCTTTGGTAAGTCAACGCGAATAGTTTGGCCATTGCTTATAAATTGCTGCGGCCCACCGAGCTCGATGTTAAGCAACTTAGCAGCCAAGGCATAACTGCCGTAATGGTTATTAAGCTGCTGTTTATTACCCGGTGCAGGCAACATAGACGACACAATAGAGCTTAATCCGAGTTGGCCAAATTGAATTGCGATCGAGCAATGCCATAGCAAAGTCGGAATAAAAAAGATCACCCGATTAAATTGGCCTACAAAGCTTGAAAAAATATGAAAATGCGGATGATAAGTCGGCCAGCTGTGTTCAAGTTGCCTTAACATTCTCACCACTAATGCCATGGTCGCGCCGCCTAGGGCAAAAAATAATACCGTGGCTAAGGTGCCGTAGATTGGGGTGGTAAATAATTTTTCGATAGTCGTTTTACTTAAGCCTACCGCTGACAACACTTGCGTGTTTTGGCTGACCCATGGCGTGAGTAATTGTTTGGCTTCTTGTTTATCGCCAGTTTGAATTGCATTTGCTACTTTTTCGGCAACCGGCTTAAAAGCTGAATCACATAAGCAAAAGTACACAATAATCAGTTCAAAAAACCACGGATATGCAGCAAGGCTAAGTAAAAAGCTAACAATAATGCCAATAGGCACGACCAATAATAATGTCGCTAAAATACCTGCTGTCAGTTGCTGGCTTACGGCGCGATCAGGATGATTGACCTTGGTCGCAATCAATACTGCAATACGATTAAACCAAAGCAGCGGTTGTAAATCTCTTGGAATAGGGGCAAAACGCGCGAGGATTAAGGCGCAAAATAAAATACAGCAGCTTTGTAATAATCCACCGTCCTGGCTCAACAATTGCGGATTGAATAATTGATTAATCATAGAGACTCAACAGTTGGATGGACGACTCGAGCTAACGGGATAAATAAGCTGCTGTTCAGTATAGCGGTAAAGCGACTGGTTCAGCACCTGTATTGATGAGACACTGAACCAGTATATAGTAGGTAATTTACAGCTGTTGTAACAGCGCAATAACCATCATGGCTGAATGCATGCCTGCTTTGATAATGTACGAGTCGAAATCAACTGGCGAATCATTATTAGCGTTGTCTGACAGTGAACGGATCACCACAAATGGCACGTTAAACTGATGACAAACCTGAGCAATGGCAGCGCCTTCCATTTCACATGCTGCCATGGTTGGGAAGTTTTCGCGCATCACTTTCGTGCGGACTGGATCGCAAATAAAACTGTCGCCGGTACAGATTAACCCTTCAATTGCGTTTACTTCACCGAGTTCCGCTACTGCTTTTTTCGCGGCATTAACTAATATGCTGTCGGGTAAAAACGCGGCTGGCTGTTGTGCCATCTGACCAATTTCGTAACCAAAAGCAGTCACATCAACGTCGTGGTGGCGCACTTCAGATGAAATCACGATATCACCAATTGCGAGTGTATCGACAAAACCACCTGCTGAACCGGTATTAATCACATGAGTAACCGCAAATTTTTCAATCAGTAAGGTTGTTGCAATACTGGCTGCCACTTTACCTATACCTGAGCGTGTCACAACCACTTCTTTATCGGCAATGTTGCCACTGATAAATTCGATGCCTGCAATGGTAGTGTGTACAGGGTTGACGATTGCTTGCACTAAATGAACAACTTCTGGCTCCATAGCGCCAATAATACCGATTTTCATGAATAAACCTTCACTGATTAAACAAATTCGAATGGGCGCTAATATAGCATGGGCGGGGAAGTTTGTGAAAAATACGCTTGAGTTAAGTGATTTGTGCACAATGGCCAAAAACCGCTAGCGGAGCGTTATCCTGCCAACGGTTTTAAATCGATAATTGAATTAAAGAGGGTTATTGGTGCTGACTTTGCGACAATAAATTATCGATGGCTTTCACTACGCGAATACTGGCATCTTCCATGGTTTCAAGATGAGCTAAAATCGTGGATTCATCACCAGATTGCATAGCTGCTACCGCGGCTTTACCTTCGCTATGCACAGTTTTATGGGGTTGCTCAATCGCCTTAAAGCTGGATAAACTGGCAAACTGCTGGCCTTCGCCATGGTAATACCATTTGCCGAGTCGACATTCGGTGTGACTGTTGACACTGGCTTTGCTGTCTTTATTGGCTAATATACTGTAAACGTTACTCTTCCAGACGCTATGGTCTAACTTCACAGTGGTTAAAAATGCGGTCATTGACGCTTCACCAATAACACGTTTCATTACACCAGAGCTTTGCAGCACTTCGGTAACCACTTGATCAATTTGTTCTGACGAGACGGCTATTTCACTTGAACAAGTTTGGTTGGTTATCACAACTTGTTTAATTTGTTCGGTTTGCTCTATGACCGTTGCAACTAATTTTTCAATATTGGCACTGGCGTCATGAGCATTACTGGCTAATTGCCTAACTTCACTGGCAACAACGGCAAAACCACGCCCCGCATCTCCCGCACGCGCCGCTTCAATGGCAGCATTAAGCGCAAGTAAGTTCGTTTGTTCAGAAATTTGTTGAATTGATGACACCAGATTGCTGATGCCATTAGCGGATTCGCTCAACTGTGCTGCTGTAGCCATGCTTTTTTCTGCATGATCATTTAAATGCCCTGCACGGCCTTTTAAGTTACCAATAGCGACCCGAGTCTGATTGAACAGTTTGTCTACTTCAGACAGCATCTGTTTTTCGTCATCTAACTTGATTGAGTTCGCCAGAGTGGTGTCTCGGATATCGTTGAGCATCGTTGCACCTTGTAACTGTAAATTAGCGCGTGCTGCATCGTATTCAGATTGATTATCAGAGGTTGTTAACTGCTCGGTTAAGGTCGCAACACGTTGCTGTAATTGAGTGAGTTCATCACTATGTTGTTGCTCTTTTCTAACAATTTGCTGTTCTAGGTCGGCAATGCGGGCTTTCAAGCTTTGGGTAAAACCGATCATAGTTACTCTATTGGTTATTTGTATATTAGTAATATAGTGATCAGGTTTTACTGTTTAATCAAGCATTGCAGATGTTACGTATCACAAATTGAGAGAATAAAAATCACAACATTAAATGAACTAATGAGTATGAGTTCTCTTTATACTTTTTAATACAACACGTTGCCGTTAATTTAACTTGCTGTATCACAATAAGATTCTAAAGTGTTATTTGTTCTTGTTACTAAACGGCATCCACAATAAACCGTTTAACCATGCATTTTGTTTTGCGTTTGGGTATTGGGTTAACCCTATATCGATTTGATTATCAGGTTTACTGGCTTTGGCGGTATAAGTGCCAAAAATTTTGTCCCACCAGATAATACTAAAACCAAAATTACTGTTACTTTCGGCCATTATCTGGCTGTGATGAATGCGATGCAATACTTGGGTGACTAGAACCAAGCGAGCTAGTTTTTCAGCTTTGGCGGGTAAGCGTATGTTGGCGTGGTTAAAAATAGCAAAACCATTGAGCAATATCTCAAACAAGATCACCGCTTCTGCAGGGATACCCAATGCCACAATGGCAATCGCTTTAATGCCTAGGCTGGCAATGATTTCGATAGGGTGAAAGCGCAATGCGGTGCTGCTGTCGACGTGGCGGTCTGCATGATGCACTTTGTGCAAACGCCATAATAATGGAATGCGATGAAACAACCTGTGCTGCCAATAAATCAACTTGTCTAACAGCAGTACACTGACGCCGATATTAAGCCAAAGCGGTAAACTCAAATAATGTAATAACCCCCATTGTTGTGAGCTGACATACAAGGCGAAGCCGGCTAAACCTAATGGCAGTATTAATCTTGCGATTAGCGATGAGATAATTAACAAGCCAAAATTACCCAACCAGCGGGTTGCCATTGAGGCTGTTTGAGGGGCTTTGCTCAGTGTTCTGGCTGGAAAGAATAATTCCAGACTCATCATTAACACTAAAATGCTTAAAAACACGCCCAGTCGGATTGCTGCCATATCATCTATCATTTTTTAGGCTCCTTAAGGTTACTCTTTTGCTGGTGATTGGCTTGCAGGTTAGTAGGGTGATTTTTTAAGGTGTTATAACCACCATGGATACGGGTAAAAATAGTAATCGCACCTAAAAATGCAAACGTATAAGCAAGCGCTGGAAAGTAAGTCGGCCATAAACAGAATGCCACAAAAAAGGCAATAGTTTCTGTGCCCTCGGTCAGGCCATTCAAAAAATAAAAGCTTTTATGGGCAAACTGCGGCCGCGGTAGATTGAGTTTTTCGGCTGGGATTGCAAAAGCTAAAAAGCTCGATCCTGTACCAATAAACACAGTGAGTAACACTGCAGCGGCTAACGCGTTTTCATTGGGATTGGCGAGTGCAAATCCTAAAGGAATCGCGGCATAAAACAAAAAGTCGAGACAGATATCTAAATAACCCCCCGATGGCGTAGTGTGTTTTTGATGACGGGCAAGGGCACCATCAAGTCCGTCAATAATGCGGTTTAATACGATAAATAATAATGCTACGTACCAGGCTTGTAGGGCTAAAAAAGGCACTGCTAACATTCCAACCACAAAGCCGATGAGTGTGAGTTGATCGGGTTGTACTTGTTTTTTATCCAGTAGCAATACAATCGGTTTAAGCATGGGCTTAATCACCGGCGTAATAAATCTATCTAGCATTTGTGGTTTCCAATTAATTGATACATTTGTGGTTTATGTATGTTGAATAAAGTGTGTTGAACAATATCTCTAGAATAACCTGTACTTATTTTACCCACGCTAAAACAGCGAAATAATCTTCCCGTGAGCGGCATCAGCATCGCTTTGGTCATGAGTGACCATAATCGCGGGCAGTTTGTGCTGACGAATTTGCTCAAACACCAGTTGACGCGTTTCTTGGCGTAATTGGCTATCAAGCTTACTAAAAGGCTCATCAAGTAAAATGGCTTTGGGCTGACTTAATAACACCCTCAGCAGTGCGACTCTAGCTTGTTGCCCACCCGATAAGCTTTGTGGGCTGCGATGCTCTAAACCGGCTAATCCTACTTGAGATAATGCCTGGCTAATATCCGCTTGGCGTTGTGACTTGCCACCCGCTGGCATCGCGAAGCTAATGTTACCGGCGACAGTGAGGTGCGGGAACAGTAAAGGGTCTTGATATAATAAGCCAATACGACGCATGTGGCTGGCAGTGTCAGTAATGAGTTGTCCATTTAGGTATAAATTGCCTTTGGCGCTGAATCCTTTAGGCAACATACCGGTGAGCCAATTTAACAACGTCGATTTTCCGCTACCCGATGGCCCCATAATGGTCAAAATATCACCGCCGGCAATGGTTTCGTTTAATGACAACAACACCTGTTGTTGTCGTTGTATGCTTAACTGTTCAATCACCAATGAAGAGGTGTTAGAGCTTGGCGCATTTGTTTGCTCTGGCGTTGGCATATGTATCCTTATTCGCGGTGTGTTAACAGCATTTTAGGCAGTGCCCATGCGAGCAGAAAACCTAGTGCTGGGAGCAACATTTGGACTAAGGCATAAACTGCACTGGTACGTCGGCTGGCGCCATTAGCCAGTGATACCGCCTCAGTGGTAATGGTATTAATCCGCCCACCACCGGCTAATAATGTCGGTAAATATTGACTAAAGCTAATGGCTAAGCCTAATGCACAGGCTATTAAAATTGGCGCCAGTAACATGGGCAGTTTTATTTGCCAAAATATTTTTGCCTGGCTAGCGCCTAAACTGGCGGCAACATGACTAAAGCGTGGATCTAAACGCCGGTAACTGCTGGCCAGCGATAAAAATACATAGGGCAATACAAAGAGTAAATGCGCTAGTACCACATTGATCAAAGTATGGTGGCTGTTGATTTGTTCCAATACCCACACCAGGCCAAATAAAAACGCAATGCTGGGAATAAGCAAAGGTAAGTAAATGATCACGCTGCTTAATTTTGATGCTGTTTTACTGGTGTGTTGCTCGGCTTCAAGTGTCAGTAAAGTCAATACAATGGCTAATCCTGTGGCACAAAATCCAATTAACAACGTGTCGAGTAATGGCGTGTGCATTTGTTGTAATGCAGATTGCCAGTGCTGACCAACAAACGTCTGAGGCAGCAGATCAGGATAAGCCCAAAAACCTGCGAAAGACCATAACACCATGCCCAGCAAGGCTAAGCCGATAATCGTTAACATCATCACGGTTATTACGTGAGTGATGTTTTGCATAATGGCGCCGGCATATTCGCGCTTACCATTAACCAACATAGATTGAGACAGGGTTTTAATGAGCTTTTCAGCGAACCACCAGCCAAGCAGTAAGAGTAACGTCAATGCTATTTGTACTATAGCGCCTGCAGAGGCTTTAATACGCAAGCTTAAATCGACATCATGAAACCATTGCATAATGGCCACCGCAAGCGTTGGTGGACTATTAGGACCTAAAATTAAGGGGATTTCGACACTGGCACTGGCATAGGCGAGTACGGCTAAAATCGGTAAGCGCAAAAAGGGATATAAGCTGGGAAGCACGACTTTAAAAAAAGCAGTCATCGGGCAATATCCCAGGCTTAATGCCACTCGATGTTGAGCGCGCAGCGTATGGCCTAACTCGGGCTGTGCCAGAACACCCAGTGCCATCAGCAATAAAAAAGGCAATTCTTTGAGGGTTAAGCCTAAAATAATACTTAGGCCTATTGCATCATGTGGGAATAGCCAGTCGGGTGGTGTATCCCAGCCACTTAACAAGGGTGACACCAGCCGTGAAAACATCCCTGATGGGGTAATCAAAAAGCCTATGGCAATCGCCGCAGCAGCATGAGGGATCACTAAAATCGGGCCGAGCAAGCGTTGAATATAACCTAACCAGGGGCTGGTAAAGTAACTGCCTAAAATCAAAATGGTAATGACAAAAGCCAGTAAGGTACTGATAAAGCTGGTGGACACACTGAGCAGTGCCATATAGCCAATGCCGGGCGTATGCCATAAATCCACAAAGCCACTGACATTAAATTGAGTGTGTCCAAGGACCGGAAACCAGCCAAAAGCCGGTAACACCACTGCAACTAAACCGCCTATAACGGGCAGCACTAGCAAAGCCATCATTAAATAGGGACTACTGCGAACCAGGGTATTAAAACCACTTTTTGATGTTATCACCGCATCACTCCATAGCGTTGTAACCACTGGGTTGCAATGACTTTAGTCCAACTTGGGTGCGGTTCGCTCAATGCAGGACTGATATCTTGGTTAGCGATATTGGCACTTGGGTGTGACAGTGAGGGTGGAGCAAACCATGCCTGTTGAGCTGCAGATAATTGCGATAAAGCAATCACACTGGTGTCGCCCCACACGTTTGCCTGTTGCTTTTTGGCCTGAGCTTTTGGGCTGAGTAAAAAGTTAACCACCAATTTAGCGCTATTTGTATGCGCTGCATTATAAGGAATGGCAATAAAATGGATGTTGCTTAAACTGCCATCACGCATGCGATAGCTGCGAATACTCTCTGGTAAATCAAAACGCGCGACAGCGGCTGGCACTTCGGCGGCTGAAAAGGTAAATGCCAATGCCAGCTCGCCATCGCCCATTAATCGGCGCAGTGCTAAACCGCTAGACATAAAGTGTTGACCTTTACGCCATAAGTTTGGATGCAAATCATCTAAGTATTGCCATAGGGCTGGCAATACTAATGCCTGGCTTTGAGCGCTAGCGGGTTGATAAAGGCTATTTTTAATGTCATCAGGCTGACTGTTGTTAAGGGCAATGAGCGCGTATTTTAAAAAGCTCATGGCTAAAAAGTCAGGCGGCTTAGGGTAACTAAATCGCCCTGGATGTTGTTCGGCCCACAGACTTAATTGTTGTAATGTTTGTGGTGGCGTTTGGGTCAATAAGCTATCGTAGTAAAACGTCAGTGCCGCTTTGCCCCATGGCGCCTCCATGCCTTGAGTGGGCACGCCAAAATCACGGGTCATGGCCGGATTATTATCAGGATCGGTTAAGGCAAAGTTGGGCAATTGCGCAACCCAGTTTGGCGCCAATAATTGATGCTTTGCCATCGCGGCAAAGTTTTCGCCATTAATCCACACTAAATCGACTTGACCGTTATTATCGTTACTGGCTGATTTTTCGGCCAATACTCGGCTAACGGCTTCGCCTGTGTCGGTGAGTTTGACATGGTGTAATGTGATTTGGTATTGCTGCTTAACTTGCTCTGCAACCCACTGAATATAACGATTGATTTGCGGATCGCCGCCCCAGGCATGAAAGTACACATCTTGGTTAACACCACGCGTTTCAATCTCTTCCCATGCGGCAAGCTCATTAGTTTGTGCATAAAGCATGCTCGTCCAAAGGCAAGCATATACACTAACACCCAATGCCAAAGCCGCCACAATATGCTTCATTATGTTAGATATTTTACTGGAGAACATTGGCTTATCGAACCGCATTTAACGACCAGTTGTAGTCGAGGTAATCGATATCTAATTGCTGCTTGTTCGCGGTAGCTTGCTGAGCACCATTGAGTGTTAACGCGTTAGGGTACAGTAATAAAAACGCCTCAACAGAATCTGCCCCGGTAAAACCTTGAGTAAAGTCATCGCCATACCATTTAAAAATGGCAGACAAATAGACCGTGTCACCTTTGGCATAATTGCGGCTAGTGTCAGCTAAAAAACGCTTAGTTTGTGCATCGAGTTGTTGCTCAAGCTTAGCGCCGGTATAGGCTTCTTCAAGCAGCGCTGGGCAGCCAATGCTGGCACAATTTACCGCAAAATGAATTCTAGGATCGTTATATCGATCGCTACCACGGATCAGTTTATGTTCAATATCATTGAGGCTGCGGGTTTTGCCAAGTAAAGGAATAAAGCTTTTGTCCCACGGTGAGCTAAAAAGTCCGCCGAGATCTTTAATTGACTCAATATTGGGATATTTAGTTAAGATAAGCTCAACGGTCCAGGCGTTATAAGCATTGATTAAAAATGCCAATTGCGTCGATTTATCCCAAGCATCAAATTGTGCCTGGCTGATGTTGCTCAGCTGCTCAAGGTAACTTTGCAGTTGAATGCGTTGTTGCTGCATTGCCGCATAATCTACCGCACTACTGCAGCCATGATTAATCGGCTTTACGTGTTGACTCACTAGGGCTTGCCACTGTTGGTGCAAGGTCTGCTCAGTTGTTGCCGCTGGCATTGCATCGGCAGCCACACTGATTTGACTGAATAGCAAGGTGCTACAGAGTAGTGGCGCAATGACAACGCTTGCGACAAATGCCTTGAATATTGTACTCATTTTATTTGGCTCTCTTACTGTTATTGGCATAATCCCTTGCCGGGCAGTTTGCTATTGATTAATGCGTGTTTCTTTAAATATGCGTCAGCTAACCTGGGTTAACTGACGCCATCATTGGGCCGTCTTTTAAAGGATTAACCACGGCGCCATGTGTGATATTTTTCTAACCAGCGCAGTACGGTTGCTGGCGCATGATTACGTTTCCACTCACCTGCGGCGTACTTATTGCCTTCGGCCCACGTTGGGTAACTGTGGATAGTCCCTAAAATCTTATTCAGTCCTAAGCCGTGCTTCATGGCTAATACAAACTCAGCAATTAAATCACCAGCATGCTCTGACACAATCGTTACACCCAGGATTTTGTCTTTGCCTTTTGGGGTGATAACTTTAATAAAACCGTCGGTGGCACTGTCGGTTATAGCGCGGTCAAGCTCAGCAAAATCAAAGCGTGTGACTTCATAATCAATACCTTGTTGCTGAGCTTCATATTCGTTTATACCGACGCGCGCCACTTCTGGATCGATAAAGGTGGTCCATGGAATAACGCGGTAATCGACCTTAAACTTCTTCAAATGGCCAAATAGCGCGTTTACCGCCGCATACCAGCCTTGATGTGCTGCAACGTGAGTGAACTGATAAGGCCCAACAATATCACCAGCGGCATAAATATTTGGGTATAGCGTTTCTAAATATTCATTGGTTTGAATGGTGCGATTAGTTTCAATGCCTAACTCTTCTAAACCGTAACCGCTTAGACGAGCACTGCGACCGACGGCGCATAATAACTGGTCGTACTCAATAGCTAACTCTTGGTCTTGATGCTTAACGATAAGGTATTTTTTACCGTCACGCAGTTCGCAGCGCAGGGCTTGGTGTGAGGTTAAAATGTTTACGCCACTTTTACGTAAAGCCTGGGTGGCAAACTCAGATACTTCAAGATCTTCTTTGATCATGATGCGCTCGGCCATTTCAACTTGAGTGACTTGTGAGCCTAAACGGGCAAAGCTTTGCGCAAGCTCTGAGCCAATTGGGCCGCCGCCAAGTACCACTAATTTTTGTGGTGCAGCATCAAGTTTGGCAAACTTGTCCCATAAGGTGTCACTGGTAACGTAACCGACTTCTTCAATACCCGGTAATGGCGGTACAAATGGGCGGGCACCAGTCGCAATCACAATGCTGCGCGCGGTTAGGCGAGTGGTATTGCCGTCTGGGTAGGTAATTTCTACTGTCCATGGGTCGATTAATTTGCCGTAGCCTTTGACCACATCAACACCTAAATTGGTGTAACGCTCAACACTGTCGTGCGGCGCAATATCGGCAACCACTTGATGTACACGTGCCATGACTTTTTTAAATGAAAACTCAGGTGTGCTGTCTTCTAGGCCGTAATGATGGGCATTACGTATCTGCTCGGCTATTTTGGCGCTCTTGATAATGGCTTTGCTTGGCACGCAACCGTAGTTTAAACAGTCGCCGCCCATTTCTCCGGCTTCAATTAAGGTCACCTTGGCTTTAACTGCTGCGGCAATATAACTGGTCACAAGACCACCCGCACCCGCGCCAATCACAATCATATTGCGGTCAAATTTAGCGGGCTTGGTCCATTTGCTGTATACGCGACGTTTTTTGATCATGTTGACAATGGCCTTAGCGATAAGCGGGAATAAGCCTAATAGTGCAAATGATACAATCAGGTTGAACGATAAAATATTCGATAAGCTGTCGATTTGCGCTAATTGAGTCCCGGCATTGACGTATACAAAGGTGCCCAAAAACATACCGACTTGGCTGACCCAATAGAAGGTCCACGATTTAAATGCGGTAACGCCCATCAGCATATTGATTAAAAAGAACGGGAAAATAGGCACTAAACGTAGAGTGAATAGGTAAAAGCCGCCTTCTTTTTCAATACCGGCATCAATGGCCGCTAAACGCTCTGGAAAACGTTGTTTAATCGAGTCACGTAATAAGTAACGCGACACTAAAAAGGCCAGTGTTGCGCCAATGCTTGAGGCAAATGAGGCTATTATTAAGCCTTCGACTATGCCAAATAACGCACCAGATGCGATGGTAAGAATTGCAGCGCCGGGTAGTGATAATGCCGTTACAGCCACATACAATGCAAAGAAGCCACCGATGACTAATAGCGGTGATTCTTGACGCAGTTGGCTAAATTGCTCCATTGAGCCTTTTAGGCCATCAAGCGTGAGCAATTGGTGCAAATCAAAGTGGAAAAATAACCCCACCAGCGTTGCTGCAATAATAAGTAATACGATTTTTTTTAACATGTTTTATAGCCTTAAAATGAATGCTGCAATGTCAGGGTGGCATTAACCGGTAACTCAGGGTAAACCAAGGTTGAACCAAAATAACCGCCTTCAAATACTGGGCGCCAGTTCTTTTGGTTGGTGACGTTATTAACGTCTAATCTTAAACTTGTTTGTTCGCTAAAGTCATAACGAGTATTGATATTGAGCGTGTATTGATCGCGAATATACACAGTCGCTAAATAGTCTAATGGGTAACTCTTGGTATATAGACCGGAGAAACCGGCTTTCCATTTCTCTGTAATCGCCATTCCGCCATTAATTGTAAACGTTTGTTCAGGTAAACCTTGTACGCGGCGGTCAGACGCTGCAAATGAAGCAAAGTTTGGCGCGCCAATTCCGGTGCCAGCAATGATATCTGGGCGTGAATTATCAAAAGCATCGATCACTTGAACCGTATCCTGGCTGCTGGCTGAATTATCATAACGAGCATCTAAATAACTGTAACCAGCGCTAAACCAATAAGGGTCGGCATCATAAAAGGCTTGCGCCTCAAATCCTTTAGTGCGAATACCAGTATTGCTGCCATCACGGTTACGTAAGCTACGCTTTTGATCAAACACTGCCGCATCGACATACCAGGCGCTATCGCTTGGCGAATATTTAATGCCCACCTCAGTTAAGGTATTTTCGGTGGCAAAGTTTTGGCTGCTAATTTGGTTATTGGCGCCTAACGTGGTGCCGCCCGCCATGCTATTTGAGGTCGATTCGTTATAACTGGCGCTGGCATAGGTGGTGATAAAATCGCTGAGCTGATAGCTAATACTGATTTGCCCCGACTCGAGCATTTCATTAATTGAATCACTGGCGGCAATTTGCCCTTGGGGCGCTAAAGCATCTCGAGCCTCAACGTCATAAAAGTCGGCTCGATAGCCTATGCTGGTCGACAGTTTGTCGGTCCATTGGCTGTTGTGTTGAATCGCGAGGCCGGTTTGCCAGCTGGTTGAGTCTGTGGTGTCAGATAATGAATAATCACCGCTGCCATTTCCATCAATGTCGTATTGTGCACCAGGTGATACAAACACCCCTGGGCGCAGCTCAACCAGCCTTGCTTGCTGTTCTGCGGTAAGTGGAATTCGGCGGTTTTCAATGGGGCCTGTTAAATCAATCGGTAAATCGGCTTCGGTGGTAAATTGGCTGTAACCTAA
The DNA here is from genome assembly GCF_059758095.1 of Shewanella sp. MF05913. Lineage (NCBI taxonomy): Bacteria > Pseudomonadati > Pseudomonadota > Gammaproteobacteria > Alteromonadales > Shewanellaceae > Shewanella > Shewanella sp. MF05913. The sequence continues at coordinate 115,145 of NZ_JCAYNT010000007.1, read as the reverse complement.
TACCTTGTTGTAGCGGATATCGGCAGCGACAATGGTGCTTTGGTCGTTGTTCCATTGATAGGCTAACTCAACTCGGTTTTGTGCAGTGTCAGCGCCATCGATGATTTCAACAAAACTGTTTTGGGCAATTTCTTCGCGCTCTAAATGCTGATAATAAGTAATGTTTTTAAAGGTGGCTTTATCAGTTAACTCACGGACGTAAGTGCTGTGAAGAATAAACGTTTGCGCGTTATTGATGTTGTCTGGATCGGTTAACACTTGGCTGCGATCAATGTTAACTAATCCGGTTGGCGACACAATCGCATTGGCGCCAGCGATGGTACTGCCATTAGGTTGAACGCCTTGGCCAGTAACATATAAACCATGGTCGATTAATGCTTGAGTAGGGCGGTTAATCCCCGCGTTGTCGGTAAAGTCGACATCATAGTATTCGACATTGATGTCCCAGGTGCTGACATCGTCTGGCAACAGGCGAAATGCCACAAAAATACTGTCGCTTTGAAAACCAGAGTAATCGTAATAGCTACCGTTATCGATGTGCTCGACACTTAAACGAACACCACTTTGGTTTTCAACTATATCGGTGGCTACATCTAATTGAGCACGGTAATGATCCCAGCTGCCTGCCGATGCGGTAAGTTTGGCAAATTTGTCATTAGTGGGTGCCACTTTAGAGTGCACATTCACAAAACCACCATTACGTTGGCTGGTGCCTAGCAATACTGGGGGCGCACCTTTTACTACATCAATTTGATCAATGGCGTTAAACGACATCGGAATACCGAAACCATTATTACCGGCCTGGCGGCGCACACCGTCCTGGTATAACTCGCCTAACTGACCACGAATAGTTGGCAAGCTTGATGCGCCAAAGCCGCTGGCCGAATAACTATTAGGGCTGACTTTTTGAATATCTGACAAGTCGACAATATTAAGCTGTTCAATCATCTCGCTGGTAATGGGTGTCACCGAGCGAGCTATATCTTTCAATGCTATGCCGTCACCAAATGGGCCATCGACAGTGCTGTTTTTAGGTGACAAACCTTTATCGTTAATCGCTTTGCCTGACACTTGAATCACTTCGATAGTCGAAATGTCTTCCGCCGCGACTGTTAACGAAGAGGATAAGGCTAAACCAACAGCCAGTGCTGTTAATGAACGGTTTGAATAACGATACATAGGCATAATATTTTCTGCTGTGATGAACATGGCCTAAAAGACCTAATGATTAACGAATTTATTACAACTATCTTATGCCTAATTTTGTTTATTTAGAACTAAATAGCATAAGTGGTTGTGCAATATCATCTGAGTTTATTCGGTCCATTGGGGGCTGGTTAACTTTTGTCGTTAATACCAGTTTAGCCTATTAAAAGCTCAGCAGAATGAGTTTTATTTATATTTTTTAAGGAATTAAGATGCAAACAACACTTACTAGCAATGTTCAAAGCAAATTGCAATGGTCGTTATTGTCTTTACGCTTAGGCGTATTTTTAGTGATGCTCGTGTGGACATTGGATAAGTTTGTCAATCCTGGCCATAGCATGAAAATTTTCGAGAAGTTTTACGGGATCGGCGGGGTGAGTGAAGTCGCAGCGTATGTTATGGGTGGTTTGCAATTGTTACTGGTGATTGCCTTTGTACTTGGGATTAAAAAACGCATCACGTACGGAGTGATATTCTTAATGCATGGCGCGTCAACCTTATCGGCCTTTAATCAATATTTTGATGCATTTAATAACTTATTATTCTTTGCTGCATGGCCGATGTGGGCCGCGTGTTTTGCGTTGTACCTGTTAAGAGATGAAGACACCAAGTTTACGGTAAAATAAATCGCTGGTGACTTAACTGATAAAAAGGCCGACTAAATATTTTTAGCCGGCCTTTTTATTGGGCACTTAAAATTAAATCATAGTAGTAAGCAATACTGTTAAATAATGATGTTAAACAATCAATCCAAGCGCGATTGGAGCTTTACCAGAATGCCGCTAGTGGGTGTTATTACTTTGTATCACTATTACGAATAACCATAACGCTAAATAACACGACTATCACCATTTGCGTGCTTAAGCCTTGCCAGGTAGAGGCTATGCCTAACCAGCTAATCGACACATCTATAGGGAAGGGGGTCAGGCTGATTACAGCTGCTTCTTGTAGCGCCGAAATCCCTTTACCCGCCAAGATAAACGCTAAAATAAGCATAAAGTAAGAGCTTACAGCGAAGAAGCGAGCCAGCGGTAATTTAACGGAATAACGCATCATTAACCAAGCAATAACCGCCAAAATAGCGATGCCAGCGAGCAAACCATAAGCTAAGTAACTCACCTGTTCATTGCTGCTTGCAGAGCCTACGGCTTGTGTCAGTAATGACTGATAAAACAAGATGGTTTCAAATACTTCACGGTACACAGAAATGAATGCCAGGCCAGTGAGTCCCCATAAGGTTCCGGTGTTTAAATGACGATCGACATTGTTTTTAATGTAACTTTGCCATTTCGAGCCTTGGGTTTTACTGTGCATCCAATAACCCACATAAAACAACACTAACGCGGCCAACAGTGCTGCCCCGCCTTCCATTAATTCCCTTGAGGCACCGCTAATACTGATTAGGTTTTCTGCCGCCCACCAGGTAAAGACGCCCGCTATAAGTGCGGATATCCAACCAAAATGAACAAATTTAAGCGCATCACTACGCTGAGTTTTTATTAGCACTGTCATTAAGGCGATGATCACTAACAGTGCTTCTAATCCTTCACGTAGCAAGATGATTAATGCAGCCGAAAACATCGCGTTATTGGATAGTGATTGCCCGGTTAATACCGTGTCGGCTTGGTCTAATTGAGTCAGAATACTGGTCAACTGTTGATTGACTTGAGTATCTTGTCCTGCTGTTTTTAGGATGTTTCTAAAATTAAGCAGTTGGCTTTCGATTGATTTACGCAAACCACTGTCGTGAGCATCTAGGTTGTTTTCGATTAATTCAAAGCCATCAAGGTAGGCGCTAACGGCTAAGGTTTGTGCTTGTGCAAACTCATTTGCTTGGTAGGCTTTGACGGCAGCCTGTAAGTTGCTACGTGTCAGCGAGATAGGCGACTGTGCATCCTGAAACAGTAACTCAGGCTGCGCACGTAATAACTCCAGTTGCTTGCGGTCAATATTGGCATTTTGTTCGAGTAACTGTGTTGGATTACTATTGACCCATTGCTGTAATTCAACATTCGTGTCGTGTTTGATGTGTTCTGTGGTTGTCGATGATGGCTCAAACGCTAAGCTGCCAACATAGAAAGCCAGTGACCAACGTTGTTGATCGTTTAACTCACTAAAGGCACGCATGGCACTGCCATCTAAACCATCAGAAATCGCATCGTAAAGTCCCAGTAATGATCGATTTAAGGCCCGTTCTTGATCGGTAAAATTAGTCGGCTCTGGTGACAGTGATTTAGCTAACGGCCCGTTGCCCTGGCCTAAATCACCATGACAAGTTGAACAGTTTTCGATAAACAATTGCTTTACATGCTCTTTAGTTACAAGCTGTGTTGGTAGCACTAATGCCGGAGATTGGCTTAATAATTGTTTACGTATTTTTTGACTCAGCCCTTGAATAACACCCAGTGATGCTTTGTCTGCAATGACTTGTTGTAGCTGTATTGCGTCAGCGTTAAGTGAATCGGATTTATCGAGTGAGAGCAGATTCGTTTTTTCGATAATGATGCTAGCAAATTGCTGCATTTCAGCAAATTCATCGGGGTTAGCAATTTGACCGTCGGTCACCGCTTCTGAGTAATCTACGCCAATGTATTCGGCTAATTGAAGAATTTGCCGAGTCTGTTTGACTAAGTCTTGTGATGTTTGAAGTGACGTTTCTTGTGGTAATTCTTGTTGTACTTCTTGTGATACTTCTTGTGATATAAGTGTCGTATCTTTTGCCCATAACGATGTCGAAAACACCGAGATAATGGCAATAAATAAATAACGATTAATAACAGACGATGTGATCCGTTGTCGCCATAACGTGAAGCTGTTGAAAGTATCCAAGAGATTACCTTAATAGAAATGGAGGCGTTGATCGAGAAACTGGATCCATCAATCAAACCAGGATGGCAAATGATAATGATTGGCATTCTACTTTTTTGTTTACTGCTAAGCAATCACACTATAAGCGTGTTAATTAATGCGATTAATTTCAATAAGGCACATTTACCGGTTAATCATGTATGCAGTCACAGTTTAAGGTCCAAATAAGGCTTTTTTGTATATAAAACAGATTGAGGTGTTTATTTTTGTGCGGAGTTGTTACGGGTGTGTGGCTTACTTGCCACGAGTATTTAGTATTAATTATCACCGTTTGATATAAGTAGCTTCAGTATGAGATGAGAATGCACATCGTATTCTGCTTTATTAGGGTTATTCTGATTCTCTTAGAATAAGCATGATGAATAAGATCGTTGAAATGTTTGGCGCTATATTTTACTAATAACAAGACATTTGGGTTTACATATTTAGACATCAGTTAATGACAGTGGCGACTAGTGAGCCACTTTTACGCTAAACTTGGTATGTTATTGTAAGTTAAACATAGTAATTAGAATGATAAAAAGGTTAATGATGCAGAGCAACACAGTGAAAGGTAAAAATGAACATGCCAGCTAGCGCTTCGCTTAATGATGACCTGCGTTTAATTGATATTGGCATGGATCTGTTTATTGAGATCCACTTTGCCAATGGCAAAAAATTACAATCTCGTTCAAGCCTGATTGGTTATCAAATTAACCGGTTTATTTTGATTGAGTTTCCAACCAAAGATTTTTCAGAAGCGTATCAGCACATGCTTGCCAATGCCGAAATCGTGGTAAGGGCAATGACGAATAGCGGCTTTAAAGACATTATCGCTTTTAAAACGTCAATATTATCGGTAGTAAATCAACCTGTGCGCATGTTGTGTTTGAGTGTGCCTAAGTCTATTACCAAGAAACAAGTTCGTGAGCAATTGCGCGTCGATATTAAGCAAGATGTGTTTATTATGCACGACGATAATAAAATTAATGCCAAAATGCTCGACTTTTCATTGACTGGTTGTTTTGTCACATTGGCGCCTAAATCAATGAATATTGAGCAAAATGCAGAAATACATGTGGCGATTTCGATTGATGAAAACTTGTCCGGTATTTTAACCGGAACCGCGGTTAAGGTGCAGCAACTTGAGAGGGAAATGACAGTAGGGGTAAAGTTTTCGAACGAACATCCGGAATTAAAAAACACCTTGTTTAGCCATTTCTTAGTAAGTACAGCCAAAAAATAGTGACTACGTTTAGCGATTTTGAGACAAAAAAATGCGCATCATAATGATGCGCTAAAATTCACAAGCAAACTCGGTATATTATGTCTAACCTATAATCCATCACAGGCTAAGCTTTTCAATCTTGTTAATCTAAAAAGTTTAAAATCCCCATCGCAGCATCACGACCTTCTGCAATTGCTGTCACGACCAAGTCAGAACCACGGACCATGTCGCCACCGGCAAACACTTTCGGGTTAGTGGTTTGGAATGGATTGTCATCAGTCTTAGTGGCTTTTACCAAGCCCCACTCATTGGTTTCGATACCAAAATCAGTAAACCATGCCGCTGGGCTGGCTTGGAAACCAAAGGCGATGATCAGAGCATCAGTTTCTAGAATACTTTCGCTTCCAGGAATAACCTCTGCACGTTGACGGCCACTTGCATCAGCTGCACCCATTTGGGTTTCAACATACTCGATGCCGACAACAGTGCCATCTTCCGCTTTAATCGATACCGGTTGGCAGTTGAATAAAAACGTGACCCCTTCTTCGCGCGCATTTTGCACTTCACGGCGAGAGCCTGGCATGTTGGCTTCGTCACGACGGTATGCACAAGTAACGCTTTTAGCGCCCTGACGTACAGCTGTACGCACGCAATCCATCGCAGTGTCACCGCCACCAAGCACCACGACATTTTTACCTTCTAGGCTCAAATAAGGCGTTGCGCTGTCTTCTGTTCCCATGATGTGGTGAGTATTACCAATCAAGTACGGTAAGGCTTGAATAACACCTTGTGCGTCTTCATTGGGTAATTTAGCTTTCATGGCTGTGTAAGTCCCCATGCCAAGGAATACTGCATCGTATTCATCAAGTAAACTTTGAAAACTAATATCTTTACCAACCGTGACACCCATTTTGAATTGAATGCCCATGCCTTCAAGTACAGAACGACGTGTAGCCATAACAGCTTTATCAAGTTTAAATGATGGAATGCCATAGGTAAGCAAGCCGCCAATTTGTGGGTATTTGTCATACACCACAGCTTGTACGCCATTGCGCGCTAAAATGTCGGCGCAGCCTAGACCAGCAGGCCCAGCGCCAATAATCGCAACACGTTCTTTGCGCGGGGTTACTTGGGTCATGTTGGGGCGCCAGCCTTGAGCGATGGCAGTATCGGTAATGTATTTTTCAACATTACCGATGGTGACCGCACCAAAGTCGTCATTAAGCGTACATGCACCTTCACACAAACGGTCTTGCGGGCATACACGACCACAAATTTCAGGCAGGGTATTGGTTTCGTGCACCAGGTCTGCCGCTTCCATAATGCGACCTTGTTCAGCCAGTTTTAACCAGTTTGGAATGTAGTTATGCAGCGGGCATTTCCATTCACAATACGGGTTGCCACAGTCAAGACAACGATCTGCTTGCTCTTTAACTTCAGGCTGAGTAAACGGCTGATAAATTTCAATAAATTGCGTAGCACGTTTTTTGGCTTCATGTTTTACGGGGTCAGCTCGACCCACTTCGATAAATTGAAAGTCATTGCTCATGATTATCCTGCCTTTACAACTAATTCCGGACTCTTCTGCTCTATTTTAAGCAGGTCAGCAACGGCAATATTCTTCGGTTTAACCAGTACGAAACAATCTAACCAGTTTTCAAAATCACTTAAAATTAAGTTGGCGTGTTCACTGCCGGTTTCTGCGAAGTGAGTTTCAATTAGGCCTTTTAAGTGCTGCTGGTGGATAGTTGATTCTACTTTTTGAGTATCAACCATTTCAGTGTTTACACGGCGGTTAAAGCGACCAAATTGGTCAAACACGTAAGCAAAGCCACCTGTCATACCGGCGCCAAAGTTAACCCCTGTTTTACCTAAAATCACCACGATGCCGCCGGTCATGTATTCACAACCGTTATCACCGACACCTTCGACAACAGCAATTGCCCCTGAGTTACGTACGCCAAAGCGCTCGCCCGCTTGACCAGCTGCAAATAATTTTCCGCCCGTAGCGCCGTATAAACAGGTGTTACCCATAATGGCGCTACGTTCACTTTGGAACGGGCTGCCAATCGGTGGGTGGATAACAATCTTGCCGCCAGACATGCCTTTGCCGACGTAGTCATTGGCATCGCCGCATAACTTAAGTTCTAACCCTGGGCTGTTCCACACACCAAAGCTTTGACCTGCACTGCCGTTAAAACCAAGTCTAATAGGCTCTTTTGCACCTTTAACACCAATTTTAGTGGCAATAAAGCCCGACAATGCTGCGCCAACAGAGCGATCAGTATTGTTAATAGAGTATTGATATGAGTACGGCTCGCCAGCTTCAACAGCCGCTGAACAGTCGGCCAATAACGTTTGGTTAAGCTGGCCCACATCTGACGGTGGATTAATTTCTTTCCAGGTCAATGCTGAGTTTGGCTTAACTGTTGGCTTGTATAAAATAGGCGTTAAGTCTAAACCACGTTGTTTATCGGTTTGACCTTCAAGCGCGTGTAACCAATCACTGCGCCCCACTAAGTCTTCAAACTTACTCACCCCTAACGCCGCCATCCATTCACGGACTTCTTGAGCCACAAACTCAAAGTAAGTCATCACGCGTTCTGGTAAGCCGTGGTAGTGATTCGCACGTAAGTTTTTATCTTGCGTTGCAACGCCTGTCGCGCAGTTGTTTAGGTGACAGATACGTAAGTATTTACAACCCAGTGCGATCATTGGCACAGTACCAAAGCCGAAGCTTTCTGCACCCAATAATGCCGCTTTAATCACGTCAGTACCGGTTTTTAAGCCGCCATCCACTTGTAAGCGAATTTTATGACGTAAACCATTTTCGACTAGCGACTGATGTACTTCAGCTAATCCAAGCTCCCACGGCGAACCTGCATATTTAACCGAGGTAATTGGGCTTGCGCCTGTGCCGCCGTCATAACCCGATATGGTTATCATGTCGGCATAAGCTTTAGCGACACCGGTAGCGATGGTGCCCACACCCGGTTCTGAAACCAGTTTGACCGACACGAGAGCTTTAGGATTGATTTGTTTTAAATCAAAAATCAGCTGAGCTAAATCTTCAATTGAGTAAATATCATGGTGTGGTGGTGGCGAAATTAAGGTAACACCAGGACGAGCATGACGAAGACCTGCAATTTCAACACTGACTTTATGTCCAGGTAGCTGACCGCCTTCGCCTGGTTTTGCCCCCTGAGCCACTTTAATTTGCAATACATCAGCGTTAACAAGGTAATGTGCTGTTACACCGAATCGGCCCGATGCAATTTGTTTAATTGCCGAGTTACGTTCGCTGTTAAAGCGTCTTGCGTCTTCTCCACCTTCACCAGAGTTAGAGCGGCCACCTAAACGGTTCATTGCAACCGCTAATGCTTCGTGAGCTTCAGGGCTTAACGCACCAATACTCATTGCTGCACTGTCAAAGCGCGAGTATAGCGTTTGTGCACCTTCAACTTTATCAATTTCAATGGCGTCAAGTTGGCCTTTAATGCCAATAAGATCGCGTAACGTTGCCACTGGGCGGTCATCCACTAAGCGAGCAAACTTTTTGTACTCAACATAATCTTGGTTTTTAAGCGATGATTGTAAAGTGTTTACCACATCTGGGTTAAAGGCATGGTATTCACCACCTTCAACATATTTTAGAAGCCCACCTTGCGGTAATGGCACATGAGAACGATAAGCCGCGGTGTGGAGAATTTTTTGATCGCTTGCGATATGTTCAAAACCCACGCCTTCGATACGGCTAATCACGCCTTTAAAGCATAATTCAATAACGTCACTTGCCAGACCCACCGCTTCAAACTGTTGGCTACAACGGTATGAACCAACGGTACTGATGCCCATTTTAGACATGATTTTACGTAAGCCTTTTTCAATGCCATAACGGAAGTTAAGCATTAATGGGGTCACGTCTTCTATTTGATGTAATTTTGCCATCGCAGAAATTGATTCATAGGCAAGATATGGGTAAATGGCCGTTGCGCCAAAACCCAGTAACACGGCAAAATGATGCGGGTCACGTGCTGATGCAGTTTCCACAATAATGTTGGTGTCACAGCGCAGGCTTTTATCGACTAAACGCGTTTGCACAGAACCAACAGCCATAGCAGCAGGGATCACTTGGGCATTTTGTGCCACAGCGCGATCAGACAATACTAATAGCGTTGTGCCACTGCGCGCTAAGCGCTCTGCTTCATCAGTAATACGATGAATGGCTTGCTCTAAGCTTTCATGAGCGTCGTAGTTTAAGTCGACAGTGTTAGCGCGGTAGTTGGTGCTGTCTAAACCGAGTAGTTGGTTAAAATCACTGAACAATAATATCGGTGAGTTAAACATGACGCGGTAAGCATTGCCTGTGGTTTCGCTAAATAGGTTTTGTTCGCGGCCCACACATGTGGCTAACGACATCACGTGCTTTTCACGTAATGGATCGATAGGCGGGTTGGTAACCTGAGCAAATTTTTGGCGGAAGTAGTCATATAACGAACGTGACTTTTTCGACAAGACTGCCATTGGGGTATCGTCACCCATTGAACCGATTGCTTCTTCACCTTGACTTGCGAGTACCCAAATGACTTGCTCTAGCTCTTCGCGAGTAAAGCCAAATTGCTTTTGGTATTGCAATAATGTTTTGCTATCAAAACCGCTCGCACCTTGTTTAGTCGGTGCCATTTGTTCAGCAGGGATCAAGGTTTGGCTGTTTTTGGCCATCCATTCTTTATAAGGATGACGACGCTTTAGGTCATTATCGATTTCGAATGATTGGTATAAACGACCATTTACAGTGTCTAGGACTAATAACTCTCCAGGACCGACACGGCCTTTTTCAATCACTTCATCAGCCGCATAATCCCAAATACCGACTTCTGAGGCTAAGGTTAAAATCCGGTCTTTGGTGATCACATAACGAGAAGGGCGCAAACCATTACGGTCAACAGCACAAGCGGCATGACGACCGTTGGTCATTACAATACCCGCTGGGCCATCCCAGGGTTCCATGTGCATTGAGTTAAAGTCATAAAAGGCTTTAAGCTCGTCATCCATTTCCGGGTTTGATTGCCACGCAGGTGGAATAAGCAAACGCATGGCGCGGTATAAGTCCATACCACCCGATAACAGCATTTCTAGCATGTTATCTAAAGAGGATGAATCTGATCCCGTTTCGTTCACAAATGGGGCTGCTTGTTGTAAGTCTGGTAACAGTGGCGAATTAAATTTATAAGCACGAGCGCGTGCCCATTGACGGTTACCCGTAATGGTGTTGATTTCACCGTTGTGCGCTAAATAACGAAACGGTTGTGCTAATGGCCATTTTGGCGATGTGTTGGTAGAAAAGCGTTGGTGAAACAAACAAATAGCACTTTTTAAGCGAATGTCGGCAAGGTCTGTATAAAATGAAGGCAAATCGGCCGGCATCATTAGGCCTTTATAGACAATCACTTGGCCAGATAAGCTGGCGACATAAAAATCTTTGTCATCGGTAATTTGTTGTTCAAGACGACGGCGTGCCATATAGAGGCGACGTTCAAGATCTTTTTCACGCCATCCCACTGGCGCATTAATCAGAACTTGGTAAATTTGTGGCAAACTTGCCCGGCCAATCTCCCCCAGAACATCTGGATTAACCGGAACCTTACGCCAACCTGCAACACTCAGTGTTTCTCTTTGTAGTTCTTTTTCTAAAATTAATTTAGCTTCGTCAGCGCGTTGTTCGTCTTGGCTGAGAAATAGCATACCAACGGCAAACTTTCGGCTTAAGTGCCAATCGTTTTCTGCTGCGATAGCTTCAAAGAAACCCGTAGGCATTTGCATTAATAAACCACAGCCATCACCTGTGCGTCCGTCAGCTGCAATACCACCACGATGCTTCATTCGATCGAGACCATGAATTGCGGTGCGCACAATGCGATGACTAGCGTCGCCGTCCATTTGTGCTATTAAACCAAATCCGCAATTGTCACGCTCAAAACTGGGATGATACAAGCTCATACAAAAAACCCCCTAAACCTCTACTGGATACGACTCGGGGTAAATGTGAAACATTCCATAGATATGCACCCGAACCATTCAAATTAAACCGAGAATGCATAAAGGTCAAACCAAAAAAATGCAACAAACTGAAATATAATTACCAAAAAAGCGTAACAACCTATCAAGTTTACGTTAACGTCAACTGCAATTATGTTGCTATAACCTTCTGAATAAAAACAATTTTAGAAAGTATTCAAACAAATGATTACCTTTTGGCAACAATTCGTTAAAATTGTATTTGAAATAAAAATAATGAATTTTATTTCAAATACAGTTAATGGGTAAAAAATTATTCTAAATGAGTAAATATTCATTTTTAGTCATATAAATACACTTGGCATTGTTTTAAACGATTTTCCCTTCAATATCTCAGTTTGCAGCATACTTGAGTTGATCGAGCATTTTATTGATTTAGCACCAAGACAGACGTTTAACTGCTCCCTAAACTGACGCCCTTTTGATAAATATTAAGGGCTTATTGTGGGCTTAGACGATTACGTGAATACTTTTGGCTCTTACTGCAAAGCCCGATATGGTGAGCGCATCAAAAAACTCACTATTGACGCGCAATTTACCTGCCCAAACCGTGATGGCACACTAGGTATTGGTGGGTGTACCTTCTGTAATGTGGCTTCATTTAATGCTCAGCAAGGTCTCGAACAGCCCATCTCTACACAACTTGCTGAAGGAAAGTTGCGAGCGCATTTATTTCCTAATAATGACCAAAAAACTCGGCCTGCGAAGGTATCGAGTGCCAAGTATATTGCTTATTTTCAAGCGTATACGAGCACCTATGATGAATTTAGTCAGTTAAAACACAAATACGATCAAGCCATTGAAGATAAAGATATCGTGGGTTTACATATTGGTACCCGTCCTGACTGCGTGCCAGATGACGTGATCGATTTACTGGTTGAGTACCAACATCAAGGCCTTGATGTGTGGCTGGAGCTTGGATTACAAACAAGTAATACACTCACGCTAAAAAGGATTAATCGCGGCCATCTCTTAAATGAATACCGTAAAACCGTTCATGCAGCACGCTCTCGTGGCATTAAGGTATGTACGCACTTAATTTTAGGTTTGCCTGGTGAAACAACGGTTGATTACTTTAATAGTTTACAAACCGTATTAGGCATCGGTGTGGACGGGATCAAATTGCATCCTTTGCATATCGTAGAAGGCAGCACGATGGCGAAGCAATGGCGCTATAAGCCTATGCCTTTATTAACTCTCGAAGAATATGCTTCTGCTGCGGCCACGCTTATTCGCCATACGCCTGAGCACATTATCTATCATCGCGTTACCGCTTATGCTAAAAAGCCGATGTTACTCGCACCAGACTGGTGTGCTTATCGCTGGGATGGATTAGTTGCGATTGTTGATGAACTTCGAGAATACGGTGGTCAAGGCAGTGCATTGATTGGCCAGTACAAAACCGCTTAGCATTATGTAGAGAGTTAGGATGTTTGCATTTTTAATCGCCTAATTGAATGAATTACTACCAAAATGAGCTTTTTTTAAACATTGGTAATACCAGTGGTACCATGGTGTTAATCAGTTGTTATCATTTCAAATAAAAGCAGTGCAATCCATTGGCAAGTCTTGCATAGGGTATTTTACTGGGTATTATGTTTGTAATTTTATAGCGTTAGATTTTATAGAGGTGTCACCATGGCCACAACGCAGTTAGACTCAATATTGGATCTCAATACACTTGAGCAATATATCAGTGCCATTGGTGCTGGGACTTTATTAAAAAGCGTGGTGTTATTTGAGCAGTTAATGCCTGAGTATGTCAGTAGCTTAGTTAAAGCGGATGATGCAAGCGACAAAGAAACCTTATGTGCAGAAGCACACAAGTTTAAAGGTGCGGCAGGTTCTGTTGGATTAAAGCGTATTCAGCAATTTGCTCAGTTGTTACAACATAGCGAAGAAGCAAATTGGGATGCGGAACATAAAACTTGGCTTGGCCAAATTGTTGAGCATGCAGCTAAAGATTTACAGCAATTAAAAGAGTACTTAGAAGCTAAAGCTTGATGAGCATTAAGCTCGTATGAGTACGCTGTTAACCATAAGCTTTTAACAGTAAGCTCATCGCAATGAAAGAGAATGCCTCATGTTGATGAGGCATTTTTTATGGGCGTTTGTCATGTCCTCGTTATCATAAACTTGTTATTCGGCCATATTTAATTCATTATTTGAATCAACATCGACAAGGGCAATCGCTTATATGAAAAATCTTCCTAGCCTTAAAAATCTATATTATTTAGTGCATTTGCATCAAGAACAAAACTTCAATCGAGCTGCAAAAATGTGCTTTGTGAGTCAATCTACGCTTTCAAGTGGTATCCAAAATCTTGAAGAACAACTGGGCTACCAACTCATTGAGCGTGATCATAAGTCATTTATGTTTACTGCCATTGGTGAAGAGGTGGTGGAGCGTGCGCGAAATATATTAACCAATGTGGATGATTTAGTTGAGCTGGTTAAAAACCAAGGTGAGCCAATGACCGGTGAAATCCGTTTAGGCTGTATTCCAACGATTGCACCATTTTTACTGAGTCGTGTGGTTAAGTTATGTCAGCAAGATTACCCTAAGCTAAGCTTATTATTAAAAGAAGACACCACTGAGCGTTTGCTTGATGCATTAGCTAAAGGCGAGTTAGATTTACTCATATTGGCATTACCCGTTGATACGAATGGTTTTCATAGTATGAAAGTCGGGATTGACCCGTTTAAGATGGTCATGCATAAAGAGTTATCAGAAGGTGTTGTACAGCCTATTGATTATCAAAAAATGCCAGATGAGAGCATCTTTTTACTGCAAGCAGAGCACTGTATTACGGGCCATGCGATTACAGCATGTCAGTTAGGAGATAGTTCCAAGGTGAATCCATTTGCGGCAACCAGCTTGCACACGTTAGTGCAGATGGTTAATAGCAAATTAGGTACCACTTTTTTACCTCAGATGGCTATCGACACCGGAATCTTACACGACACCGATTTAATCGCGATGGACCCACCTGGTGAAGCACCTTACCGAGATATCGGGTTAGTGTGGCGTCAAACAACCAGCCGTATTTCGACGTTTAGAACACTAGGCTTAGCCATTCAGAAAAAGTTATTAGCACAAGAATTGCCTAAATAACCACTGCTTAATCGTTAAGATGAGTGGGTTTGATGGGAGCAGCACCAAAGACTTCAATTGGGTGTTGCTTTCCTTTTAGGACGATAGGCCCTAAATCTGTTAATTGATATTGGCTATTTTGCTGTTCAAGACGATGCACTACATCCCCAGATAACAACATTCTTTGGCCTAATGGATTACATTGATCTTGCAGCCTTGCCAGCGTGTTAAGCACATCACTAAAGAAACTAATCTCTTGTTTATGCACGCCAACTACTGCCGCAACGACTTGGCCACAATGTGCCGCCGCTTTAAATTTAGGCACAAACCCATATTGCTGCTCAAAATATTGAGTTTGCCATTTGAGTTGCTGGCAAAATTCAAAATAAATATTCATACAGCGATCGTGCTTTATGCCTTGCTCTAAAGGCCAATGGATTAACACCGCATCGCCCATATAACGATAAATCTCAGCTTCATTGTCCGATACGGTATCGGCCAACATGCTAAAGCTGTCTTGAATTAAGCGACTAAAGCGGTAATCACCTAGAGTCTCAGCATGTGCTGTCGATGACACCATATCGATAAACAAGAATAATTGATGTTCATATCGAGGTTTATGATATCGACCTAAGCCGATATTCAGCAGCACTTTAGGTCCTACTAACAGTGCCATTTGCTCGATAAACGCTAAGCTGACCCTTACCACAACAAGATAGACCACCAACGCCTGAAATGATGGACTGTAAATAATGTGAATGCTGAGCATTTGTCTTAGTGTCACCATGTGGTTGTCAATTGCCCACATATTTAAAAATTGAGTGACATAAGCAAGGGTGGTCGCGCCGAGGAGTAAAAACAGGCCTTTAAATACAACTGAAAATAAATAAGGCAGACGGCTGATTGCGCTAAAGTCGGCGATTAAATTCGACATCCAATGCAATCCGCCAAAGATAAACCCCATAAATACCGCAAGCGTGGCTAAATCTGCATTACTAATGGCCCAATCGGGAAGCTGTGCCGATTGTGAATAGCGAAAAAACACAAATGACGCCATTGCGACGCACCAAGCAAACACGGCGAATAATAATTTTTGAGTCTGACGGCGTGCTTTCACTAGGAAATTAAGGGTCCGAATGGCTTAGTAATAAGCGGTGTAGTTTATAGAATAACGGTTCGGTTGGGATAGTTTATTTGTGATGTAGATCAAGAGATGTGCAGAAAAATGTGTCCCAGTGCAAACTTTTGTCCTGATGATGGAACTCGCGCCCAATAATCGTGGACGTTAATTTAGGCAAATGCATTATTTAAAATTTGTTGCGTAAACTCGATTTTCAAATAAAAGCCACGAGGATTAGATAACTGTATGCTGCCATTTTCGGCAATACTTTCGGTTAATGTATGGCTATTAGCGGCTTTAGGCCGAAGCTGTAACACCTCACCATGACGAGCTGTAATTTTATCGACCTTACCCAATGCGATAAGCTCCATAATTTCTTCCCAATCTTGTTGCAGTTGTTGCGCTTGCAATGCATTAGGTTGCCACAAAATGGGGGTGCCTATGCGTCGTTCTGCCACAGGGATGTTGCGATCACCTTCGACAGGTACCCACAGCACGTGTTGCAACTTATGAAATACGACACTGTCTTGCCATGTTAACCCTTGAATGTTGATCAGTGGTGCCACGGTGACATAAGTGGTTTCGAGCGGCTTACCTTTATAGTCAATAGGGATGGTTTTTAGCTCAACACCGAGATGAATAAAGTCCGGTTGTGGTTTTGAACCTGCTAAAGCGCCTAATTCAGATTCGATCAATTGCCCAACCCAACCTTTATCGCGTCTTAGGTTATCCGGTACCGCTATTTGGTTATCTGCTGCAATATCCGCAAGACGGATACCCGCCATATCATGCGCTCTTTGCATTAATTCATGAATGTCTTTAGGGGACGATTTTGCCATGATCCAATAGGTACCTTTGTATTGATGCAAGTCATCGATGAAAATAAGTGTCTATATAAGTGTTCTATATTTGGTAACCGTTAACCCGCTTAACATGCTCTAACTGTTGGTTAGACGTGTGGATACGCCAACCGTAGGTTATATTGAGGCTAACCTTAGCAGTGCCAAAAACAGCGTGCAATATGCTAGCAAGTATTGATTAACAATAACAAGTTTACTGAGTGCAAATTTACTGGTTAAAAAACAACCTTAAATGTTGAAGGTAACAAAATACAATTGCATGTTGTTTTAAGGTATTGTTTTAAAGATGTTTTTTCGATTATCTGTTTAGATGGTTTTGACTTGTCCCAAGTTACTCTCTCTTTTCCCTGTATTTCACACATAGTTATCCACAGATTTAATGGATAACTGTTATTCTCAGTGTCTTTAACTGATTAAAAAGGTCAAGTCAACGCAATAAAATGGCTTTTTTATCAGTTTAATTTAAAAAAAGCCTTGTTATTTGTGTATAACTTATGAGGTGCTAGGGTATTTAGGTCACTTATTTGTTGTTGTTCGTTTTTTACTCAAATATTGCGATCGATCGTATTTTTTATTTTGATATGTAATTAAGCTGTTGTATTTAAATTGTATTTACGTGCAAGCTGTATGGTTAGTAAAAATGGTTTACTGCCGATTTTTACATCTTAATCAAGGTTTACCAAAGTTTCGAACAGAGATATCCACAGATTTTGTGGATAATCGACAAGTGTAATGGATTTGGCTGTTGATAAAGTCTATTTGTACACAATGTTATTCAATTATCCACAATGTAGGGTATGGGTTGCGCTGCATAGTCGCTGTTAATCGTGGGTGCTTATTGCCTTGCTTACAATGAAATGGATGAGTGAATCCGAGCTAAGTGTTAATCAAAGACTTATTTTTATGCAATTTCCTGATTTTAATTTAATTATCCCGCCATGTAAGGTGAATTGAGGGTAAATAGAGGTTTGCCGATAGGCATGCTTTGTGAAACAATCAAACGATATAAAATTTGTTAATTTTGGAGTCCATGTGATTGATAGCGACGGCTTTCGCGCAAATGTGGGCATCATTATCTGCAATAAATTTGGACAAGTAATGTGGGCTCGGCGTTTTGGCCAACATTCATGGCAGTTTCCACAGGGTGGGTTAGATGATGGCGAGTCTGCAGAAGAAGCCATGTATCGTGAACTTTACGAAGAAGTGGGGCTGAGACCCGAGCATGTTCAAATTTTAACATCCACTCGCTCCTGGTTACGTTACCGTTTACCTAAGCGTTTGGTTCGCCAAGAAAGCAAACCCGTTTGCATTGGCCAAAAGCAGAAATGGTTTTTACTACAATTAAAAGGTCACGATAATACCATTAACTTAAATTCTTCAGGTCATCCAGAATTTGATGATTGGCGTTGGGTGAGTTATTGGTATCCCGTTCGTCAGGTAGTGTCTTTTAAGCGCGATGTATATAGAAAGGTGATGAAAGAGTTCGCATCGACGACATTAGCGCTGCAAACGCGCGAATTGAGTAACAAACGAAGCAAACAACGGAGTTAACTGATTTCATAGAGGGTTGGAACAGTGTTAAGTATGCTCAGGGATATCACCCAAGCGGTAGCGAGAGCGAATAGCTTGGAGAGTGCATTAAATATTTTGGTGGCGCAAACGCGTATCGCGATGGCGACGCATTGCTGTTCTATTTATATCCTCGAGCAACAAAACTTGGTGCTATCGGCCACTGAGGGACTTGAAAAGTCCGCAGTCGGCCGAGTCAGTATGCCCCTTTCAGAAGGGTTAGTCGGCTTAGTCGCCCAACGTGAAGAAGCCGTTAATTTGGCTGACGCACGTATTCACCCGCGTTTCAAATTATTCCCCGAAGCAGTTGAAGAAGAGTACCGAGCCTTTTTGGCGGTCCCCATTATTTTTCAAAAGTTGGTTGTGGGCGTTATTGTTGTACAGCAACCTGAAGCTAGACAGTTTAGCGAAAACGAAGAAGCATTTTTGATGACGCTGGCTGCCCAGCTTGCGGTTGTGATCAGAAGTCTGAAGCATAAAGCTGCCATTACGAATGTTCAGCATCAAGTTGTATTTAATGGTGTCACGGCATCGAGTGGTATCGCAATTGCCCATGGGTTAGTGCTCGGTGGCACGATTTCATTGGAGCAGCCAGAATTACATTGCGCCGATATTGACAGTGAATTACGCCGACTTAAACATGCCATGCAACGCTGCAGTGATATGTTGTCTTCTATTTCACAGCGTTTTGAGCGCGAAAAGTCGGGCGATGTAGCCTCTATTTTTACCGCATTCCAATTACTACTCGACGAGTCTAGCCTAGGCGGCGAATATGCGCGCGAAGTTGCACTTGGTTGGCAGTCAGAGTCAGCAGTGAGCCGCGTCTCTCTTCGTTATATTGAACAATTTTTGGCGATGGAAGACCCGTACTTAAAAGAACGGGCTAGCGATATTCGAGAACTCGGCCAAAAAGTGCTACGACAATTGATTGAGCCTGGGCGCTTAGAGGTCGATCCTGATAAGCCGGTTATTTTAGTGGCTAAAGAAGTTGATGCGACATTACTCGCTGAATTTCCAAGGCAAAAGCTAGCGGGGATTGTAACTGAGCGCGGTGGGGTTAATGCCCACGCTGCAATCTTAGCCCGTGCTTTAGGTGTCCCTGCTATTGTGGGCACAGAAGATATTCTGTCAGCGGATATCGATCAAAAATTATTAGTGCTTAATGCAACGCGAGGTCAACTACTCGTTTCACCTTCTCCTGCAGTGATTGAAGAATATCAATTACTGCTTGATGCTGATGTTGAAAAACAAAAGCAATTTTCTGCAGAGTTGAGTTTACCGTCGATTACAACAGACGGTCAGCGGATCCAGCTATATCTCAATGCAGGCTTGTTAAGCGGTATTGCGTCTGAAATTGCCGAAGGTGCCGATGGCATTGGTCTTTATCGTACCGAAATCCCCTTTATGTTACATCAACGCTTTCCGAGTGAGAGTGAACAAATCAATGTTTATCGCCAAGTGCTTAGCGCTGCAGGTGATAGACCTGTGGTGATGCGCACATTAGATGTGGGTGGAGATAAGCCGTTACCGTATTTTCCGATCAAAGAAGATAATCCGTTTTTAGGATGGCGCGGTATACGTTTGTCGCTCGATCATCCCGAATTATTTTTAGTGCAATTACGCGCTATGTTACAGGCGGGTGGCAAAGGTAATCAGCTGCAAATTTTATTACCTATGGTGAGTAACCTCGATGAGATCGATCAAACTTTGGCTTATCTTGAGCAAGCGTTTACTGAATTAAACCAAGAATTCAACACGATTTTAGTGAGACCTAAAGTGGGTGTCATGCTTGAAGTGCCCGCGTTACTGTATCAATTACAAGACGTGGCTAAACGTGTCGACTTTGTGTCTGTGGGCAGTAACGATTTGACTCAATATCTGTTGGCTGTCGATCGCAATAATCCCAGTGTTAGCTCCTTATTTGACAGTTATCATCCGGGGATCTTACGTGCGCTAAAAATGGCTGTAGATGATTGTAAACGTTATGATTTAGACGTGAGCGTTTGCGGGGAATTAGCCGGTGAACCCTATGGCGCATTATTGTTAGTGGCGATGGGCTACCATAAGTTGAGTATGAACCAAGCCAGTTTAGCCAGGATTAACTATCTACTTAGACGTGTTTCACAGCAAGATTTATCTGAGTTACTTATCATTGTGCTGCGCCAATCTAATGGCCAACAAGTACGAACTTTATTAGCTAATTTTTTACAAAAACATGATTTAGATGATTTAATTAATCCGTAAATAGTCAATGTTATGATGTTTGACGGTATATCGCGCTTATTAAAAGGATGTCGTTATGGATAGTATGCTGCAGGTGTTTATTATTTGTCTGTTGCTTGGTTCAATTGTCGGCTTCCTGGCGGGATTGTTGGGCATTGGTGGTGGGCTCATTATTGTGCCAGCCTTATTATATATCTTACCGTCAGTTGGCGTGAGTGTAGGGCAGTTAACTCATGTCGCGATTGCTACCTCACTAGCGTCCATTATCTTAACGTCTATGTCATCTGCTACTGCTCACCATAAACGCGGTAATGTGCCCTGGGAATTATTCAAACCTATTATGCCTGGCATTGTGGTCGGCTCTTTGGCCTCTGCATTTGTTTCGGAACAAATTTCATCTGCAGATTTACAACAAGCTTTTGCTATATTTGTGGTGTTAATGGCAATACAAATGGCGTTTCCATTTAAGGTTAAAACCGGCGACAACATGCCGAAGTTTGCCGTGCTGTTTGGTATATCCATTGTGATTGCGCTCATTGCTGGTTTAATGGGGATTGGTGGCGGTGTATTGCTGGTGCCTTTCTTAAGTTATTGCGGATTACAAATGCGCCAAGCCGTTGGATTTTCATCGGTAACGGGTATGTTTATCGCAATTTCTGGCACCATTGGTTACATCATTGCAGGCTTTGATGCACCAAATTTACCCGAGGGTGCATTTGGGTTTATTTATTTACCTGCACTATGCGGCATCATTATTAGTTCAATATTGTGTGCTCCGCTTGGGGTTAAAGCAGCCAGTTCTTGGCCTACGCCAGTATTGAAAAAAATCTTTGCCTGCTTACTCGTCGTCGTTGGATTAAAACTTTTATTGAGCTAACTCAATAAATCAGTGACGAGTAAAAAACGCCCTTGTTCAGATGTTGAACAAGGGCGCATTCGTATTAAGTATTACACTGCAAAAGGGTATTTAATGGCATCGTGATGTTCATAGCCTTCAACGCTAAAATCATCTAATGTTACCCAGGTTTCAATGTCGTTTAAGCTGGTGATGTTGGGATTGATAATCAACTTTGGTGAACCAAATGGTTCGCGTGTTAATTGAATATCACGCATCGGCGCCAGTTGATCTTCATAAATATGGGCGTTAACGATTTTATGATATGCCTTGCCAGCTTTGTGGCCGGTTATTTGTGCCATTAAGGCCAGTAATACATATACTTGAACCATATTGAAATTGAGCCCAAGCGGCACATCACAACTGCGTTGAGTGCTGTTAAGGTATAAAGTGTCACCTAAGAGCGAAAAATGATGTTCGTACATACAAGGACGTAGACATCCGAGGTCAAAAGCGCCAGGATGATAAAAAGTTAAGATTTCACCGCGGTTATCAATGCCGTTACTAAGGTCATCGACTATTTGCTGTAGTAAATCAACATGACCCCCAGTCGGTTTTGGAAACGCGCGACCCAGGGCGCCATAAATTAGCCCCATATCATCATGGCCTTTACGGTTTGGGTTATTAAGCCAAGCTTGGTTTTCGTTGGCGTTAGCGTCCCATGTTTTGGTGCCTAATGCTCTAAAGTCAGCTGCATTTTGATAACCTCGTAAATAGCCGAGCACTTCAGCAATGGCTGATTTCCAAAAACTTTTACGCGTGGTCACTAGCGGGAATTGATTGTTGCCAACGTCGTAAACTAAATCGGCGTTAATGACGGTAAGGCATTTTTTGTTGGTTCGGGCATTATTGACCCACTCACCTTCATCGACAATGCGTTTGCACAGATCTAAATACTGTTTCATTTGGTTCAATTCCTTTTTTGCTTTTAGCGATTATACCTAATCAATGCAACCAAATCTTTAGGCGCAAAATTTTAATTTAAGGCTTAATTTGAAGAGTAATGCGACAAACACCTCGGTTAAACCGAGTTAACTAGTAGAAAGAATCGATTATGATTGTTTGAATGGATACTGTAGAGTCAATCTATTGTTCATAAAGGAGTGTTATATGGAACGTGCAATTAGAAACTTTGTCAGTCAAGAGTCAGCTGGTGGTATTTTGTTGATGGTCGCTGTGGCCTTGGCAATGTTACTCGCTAATTCGCCTTTAGCGGATTTATATCAGGGCTTCTTGAGTACCGGAGTACAATTGCGTGTAGGCGAGCTAGACATCAATAAGCCACTATTACTCTGGATTAACGATGGCTTGATGGCATTATTCTTTTTACTCATTGGCCTTGAAGTTAAACGCGAGCTGTTAGAAGGTGCGCTTTCAAGTGTTGCGAAAGCTTCTTTACCGAGTTTTGCCGCGATTGGCGGTATGGTATTTCCTGCATTATTTTATTTGGCGTTTAATTACACGAATCCAGAAACCCAAGTGGGGTGGGCTATTCCTGCTGCAACGGATATTGCGTTTGCGTTAGGTATTATGGCGCTTTTGGGTAGCCGAGTGCCCGTGGCATTAAAAGTGTTTTTATTGGCGTTGGCTATCATTGATGATTTAGGCGTAATTGTGATCATTGCGCTGTTTTACAGCACTGATTTATCTATGATGAGTTTAATTATTGCAGCTGTGTCTATTGTACTAATGGTGGCTCTTAACCGCAGAGGTGTAAGTGCTATCACGCCTTATGCAATAGTGGGTTTTGTATTGTGGGTCGCGGTATTGAAATCAGGTGTTCATGCGACATTAGCAGGCGTTATTATTGCATTTTGTATTCCATTACGAGACAAAGCAGGCGCTTCGCCATCAGGGCGTTTAGAGCATAAATTACATCCTTGGAGTACCTTTTTGATTCTACCGGTATTCGCTTTTGCTAACGCGGGCTTGTCATTGACCAATATGTCTTTCGAGTCATTCGCAGAACCGATTACGTTAGGCATCATGATGGGATTGATGTTTGGTAAACCGATTGGAGTATTATTATTTAGTTACGCGGCAGTGAAACTTAAATTAGCCGAATTACCTCCGGGAATAGGTTGGAACCAGATTATCCCCGTTGCAGTAATGTGTGGTATTGGCTTCACTATGTCAGTCTTTATTGCGTCGTTAGCATTTGAACATTCACCAGCAGCATATGGTGATTATGCAAGATTAGGCATTTTAACAGGATCGTTATTTGCAGCGCTGATTGGTTATTTTTGGTTAGCCAAAGTTCTGCCTAAGACAGGAGAGAACCATGAAACTATTTAAATTATCCCTAGGGTTATTACTAAGTGCGTTTGTTATACCCGCTTCAGCAAATTCGTTTGATGTTTGTTTAAAGTCATCAGAGTCGGCTACGTGTCAGAGTTATTTAGAGGGTGTTGTCGATGGTGCGCTGATGTACCGCGACAATCAGGCTAAAAAACGTATTGACCCTAATAACTATGAATCGCGGGCACTAAAATACCGTGCTGGTAAACGCTATCAAACAGCCAACGTTAATTACTGCTCAAGCCACATATTAATTAAAGAAGAAGTGGTTTCTGCGTTAACGGAGCAAGTGTCATTAAACAATGTGAGTAATAGCGATGAGTTGGAAACCGTTATTACCAGTCTAATGGATTGCCCACGACCTAAGTAACGATTGTGCAATACAAACGCAGCCTAAAGGCTGCGTTTTTGTATAAGCATTTATCGCGAAAATACTCAATTATTTGCCATCGTAGTTTTTTGCTATAGTAGAGTGATTAATTTTTTAGGTTGTTGAATGATATGCAGCATTTAAACTATAACCATCTGTATTATTTTTGGATGGTACAAAAAAAAGGCTCGGTGACTAAAGCGGCCGAAGCTCTGTGTCTTGCACCGCAAACCATTACAGGGCAAATACGTGCACTAGAAGAGCGTCTGAAAGGGTCGCTTTTCAAACGTGTCGGACGAAATTTGGTCGCGACTGAGTTAGGTGAGTTGGTTTTTCGCTATGCAGATAAAATGTTTAGCCTGAGTTATGAAATGCTCGATTTACTCAATTATCAAAAAGATGATTCACTGTTATTTGAGGTGGGTATTGCGGATGCGTTATCTAAAGCGTTAGTCAGCAGAGTATTGTTAACCGTTATCCCTAATGACGGATCGGTGCATCTAGCGTGTTATGAGTCGACTCATGAAAGCCTTATCGAGCGTTTGCGCGAGCATAAATTAGATATGATTTTATCGGATTGTGCTGGTGGGTCATTAAAGTACCCTGAAATTCTGTCGAAAAAATTAGGTGAATGCGGTATCAGCTTTTTTGCTGCAGAAGCATCAACACTGCCTTTTCCTGCTTGTCTTGAAGAGCGTAAATTGCTTATTCCGGGTAAGCGCACATCACTTGGGCAGCAATTACATCGTTGGTTTGCTGAAAAAAACCTAAACGTAAATATATTAGGCGAGTTTGATGATGCCGAGATGATGAAGGCGTTTGGTTATTTTAATCGAGGCATTTTTGTCGCACCGTCTATTTATCGTCATGATATACTGTCACAAGGGATGGTTTTACTTGGTGAAACCAGCGATATTCAAGAAGAGTATCATGTCATGTTTGCTGAGCGCATGATCCAACATCCGGCGGTTAAATCATTATTAGCCACTGATTTTGGTGATTTGTTTGCTGGGTTAGATCTACAAGTACAAAGTTTTGAACATCGTATTAGCTAGTAGGCATCAGGAGATTTGTGTTGGAATTAATGAATATTGCTCGTGTTCGCTGGGCATGCCGTCGCGGAATGTTAGAATTAGATGTCTTGTTTCAACCGTTTGTTGAAGCACAATATGAAACATTGAGCGATGCTGACAAGCAAACGTTTATCCGCTTATTAGAATGTGAAGACCCTGAGTTATTTGCTTGGTTTATGGGCCATGAACAATGCCCTGACACGCAATTAGCCGATATGGTAGTGAAAGTCCGTGGACGAGCCGCACCTTAAGGCTTCTGCAACTTCTACCCGCTCTTTTAGCACTCATCAGCATCAATTTGCGTTGAGTGCTTCATTTCTATATCGATTTGCTCTGGTGTGTTTTTTTGCCGTTATGTTGTGCAGTTTTTTAGCTTGGCCAGACTCTTCATCATCTTTATATTTATTTATACAACGATTACTGTTCATGTTAACTCTAGGGTTGCTGATTTATTGTTGGCGTAAATTAACCTTATGGTATTGCGTGTTGTGCATTGATAATTCTGGTGGCGCAACATTGACAGATGCCGTATCTGAGGTTTGTCGAGTAGAGTTTAGTCGCCACCCGATAGTGAATCCATTAGTGTGTATTATCTTTTTACGAGAGGTAAAAACCGGTGAAAAACGATGGGTGTGGGTATGGCAAGATATGTTAACCGACACAGAGTACCGCACTCTATGTCGGTTGTTATTACAACGTAAACTGGTTCACTAACCCTTCGTGCAGCATTTTGTGACCATGTTTACTGCATCAATAATTCGCTGCAAAAAAACGTGAAAGATTAATCTCCCCTAGCGTCCAGGCTGCAAAATAGTTGGCTTGGGGTTATCAATTTGTTCAGGATAGTCGATGTTGTAATGTAAACCGCGGCTTTCTTTACGATCCATTGCACAACGAATAATCAACTCTGCAACCTGTACTAAATTACGCAATTCCAGTAAATTATTACTGACTCTAAAGTTTGAGTAATATTCTTCAATTTCTTGTTGCAGCATCAAACAACGTCTAAGCGCGCGCTCTAAGCGCTTATCGGTGCGCACTATGCCAACGTAATCCCACATAAAAAGACGTAATTCGTGCCAGTTATGGGCAATAACAACTTCTTCATCTGAGTTACTGACTTTACTTTCATCCCAAACAGGTAACGGACAAGGCATGGCAATTTTATGCAGCTGACTTTCAATATCTTGAGAGGCTGCTCGTGCAAACACCAAGCATTCCAATAATGAATTACTGGCTAAGCGGTTCGCACCATGTAGGCCAGTATAAGCCACTTCACCAATAGCGTATAAACCGTTGATGTCGGTTTGGCCGTGCAGATCAGTCATTACGCCACCGCAAGTGTAATGGGCAGCAGGCACCGCTGGAATAGGATCTTTAGTAATATCGATACCTAATTCAAGACAACGCTGATAAATGGTTGGGAAATGTTTAATTATAAAATCAGCAGGTTTGTGGCTGATGTCTAAATAAACACAATCTGCCCCGAGTCGTTTCATTTCATAATCGATGGCACGCGCCACAATATCACGCGGTGCCAGTTCTGCACGCTCGTCAAAATCGGGCATAAAACGGCTACCATCAGGACGACGTAAAAAAGCACCTTCGCCTCGTAAAGCCTCGGTGAGTAGAAAGTTTCGGGCATTGGGGTGAAATAAACACGTAGGATGGAATTGATTAAACTCCATATTAGCGACACGACAACCGGCGCGCCATGCCATGGCTATCCCGTCTCCACTGGCGATGTCTGGGTTAGAAGTATATTGATATACTTTTGAACTGCCTCCCGTCGCTAGAGCTACAAACTTTGCTTTGACGGTTTCGACATGCTCTTCATCTCGGTTCCATACATAAGCACCAAGCACTCGATTACCCGGGCGGTTGAGTTTGCGCGTAGTAATTAAATCGATAGCGTTATAACGCTCTAGCACCGTGATATTTGGGTGTGCAAGGGCACGTTCTTGTAATGTGGTTTGTACTGCTTTACCGGTAGCATCTGCTGAATGTAAAATACGGCGATGGCTGTGACCACCTTCGCGGGTAAGATGGTACGGCATGGCTGCAGTGCTGTCTCCGCCGGCCGTTTCTTCTTTATCAAATGCGACGCCACAGTTAATGAGCCACTGCATTGCACTTTTGGCGTTTTCTGCGGTATAGGTGACAACGGATTTGTCACACAGTCCTGCGCCAGCAATTAAAGTATCACTTACATGAGACTCAATAGTGTCACCTTCATCAAATACTGATGCGATTCCACCTTGTGCATATAAGGTTGAGCCTTCAGACAAAGGGCCTTTAGAAAGAAGAATTACTTTTGATTTTTCAGCTAGATGTAACGCTAAAGTCAGTCCTGCAGCGCCGCTGCCGATGACCAAAATGTCAGATTGGTGTTCAACTGCTTGTTTCATCAGGTATCATGGTGTGGCCAAGTGGTTTGATTATAGTAAATCAAATTATCTAGGCTGGGTACTTTTACAGCGTGTTTTATTGCGGTTTTGCTTAGTTATTTTAATTACATCTCAAAATAATTAACTTTTTTTAATTCAATATCGAACTTTTTTCATATCAGTGAGTCTACTTATATGAACAGGATTCGAGCGACTGAGAAATCAGTATTACAGATTTAGGAGTAGTCGGCTCGGATGAGTGGACAATATAGTGATCAACAATTAGTTGAACGAGTACAGCAAGGCGATAAAAACGCATTCAACCTGTTAGTGCTAAAGTATCAAAATAAAGTGATGAGTTTGATTTCTCGATATATTCGCAACCAAGCGGATGTTCAAGATGTAACACAAGAAGCCTTTATTAAAGCATATAGAGCGTTAGCGAATTTTCGTGGTGAGAGTGCATTTTATACTTGGTTGTACCGTATTGCGGTAAACACCGCAAAAAACCATCTTACTTCACAAGGGCGCAGAGCACCTGCAAACGATGTTGATATTGAAGATGCAGAATATTATGAAGGTAGTGATGCGTTAAAAGAGTTTGCATCACCCGAGCGTTTATTAATGAAAGATCAAATGAGTAAAGTGATCTTCGACACGCTTGATACCTTACCAGAAGAATTAAAAATGGCGATATCGCTCAGAGAGTTAGACGGTATGAGTTACGAGGATATTGCCAATATTATGGATTGCCCCGTCGGAACAGTAAGATCTCGTATCTTCCGAGCCCGCGAAGCAATCGACAAACAGCTCCAGCCTTTGCTGGAAAAGTAACTGCCTTAACGTTAAATAGGTGAAAAATGCTTAAATCAAGTCAAGAATGGGTATCTGCAGCAGTTGATGGTGAAACCGATGAAAACTCATTGGCACAACTTTCTGCTGACGTTGATTCACATGCACAATGGCAGCGTTATCACATGATAGGTGATACGATGCGCGGTGAATTACCCGCGACCATTGACTTAGACCTTTCTGCTAGCATTATGGCGGCAATTGAGCTTGAACCGACAATTATAGCCCCTAAAGCTCAGCTCAAAGTGTCGACAGAGCAAGTTGCTTCTAGTCCTGCTAAAACCAGCAATGTTGTGCCATTTTTCAAACAGTTTGGCCAATATGCTATTGCAGCGACAGTTGCTATGGTAGCCATTGTGGGTGTGCAATCTTATAATCAAACTAATGATGCTGAGTCGCCACTACCGGTATTAACAACACGTCCTTTAGTGGGTACAGTGTCGCCTGTGAGTTATCAAACTGGGGCAGTACAAAGTCAGCAAAATTACTCAAACGATCAATTGATTGAACAGCGTCGTCGTATTAATGCTTATATTCAAGATCATATGTTGCAACAACGCTTGAATCCAGGTGTGGTTATCGACGAAAATAACAATCAAGATGCTGCGGTTAAACCTTAATCCGTAGCGAAACCTTGCCTCATCATTCTTAGGAGTTAGCTTGCGCCTTATCCTGCTAGCACTGTTAGTTTTAACCTTTCCAACACACGCTGAAGAAGATTTATCTGCAAAAGCTTGGCTTAAAAACATGAGCCAAGCGTTACAAGATAAACAATTCAAAGTATCTATTATTCAACTTCAAGCCGATCATATACGTCCACTGGTTTACATACATGGTATCGTTGATAATCAAGAAGTTGCATTACTTGAATATCTCAATGGCCCACCTAAAAATGCAGTTAGGGTGGGGAATCGCGTTACTTTCATTGAGCATGATCAACCCGCCTACAGCGTCAGTGCCCCACGCATTCAAGGTGTATGGCCTGCTGCGTTAGCCGGTGATATTAGCCAACTTGAAAAAGGCTATCAATTTGTCATAGGCGGGCGCAGTCGTATTGCTGGTCGTCCAGGCCAAATGATCCGTTTATTGGCTAACGATGAAAATCGTTATGATGCGCAAGTTTGGGTCGATATGGACACTTACTTACCGCTTAGATTTGATACGCTAAATAAAGAAAAACAACTACTTGAACAAACTATGGTGGTTGAGTTAGTGGAGCTTACTGAGCCTGCCAATATTTTGATCGAAGCTGCTAAGCAAGATTGGCCAGCGGTAATCAATCAAGCAGAGCGTACAGACGGTAAAAATTGGCAATTTACTTGGCTACCACAAGGATTTGATGTGGTAGTGCGTGATCATCATCGTCTGATCGGGATACACGAACCTGTCGAGTATGTTGCGTTAACCGATGGGTTAGCCAATATTTCAGTTTATGTGGCTCGCTCAGGTGAAAACCCGATGCCGAATGAGTTGCTTACTCGTAATGGTTTATCTATGGTGGTTGTCAAGGTCGGGACGCTTGAAGTGGTCGCTATTGGTAAGGTTCCTTCAGAAACGTTAGAGCGTATAGCAAACAGTTTGGTGTTAAAGTAGCCCCCTCAAGATTAAAGCATCTATAAAATGATGCTTTAATCTATTACTTACAGCCCTAATTTCCCTCGTGTTGTTTTATCATTATCTATACTACTGGTGCAGGAATAACATCGTGCGGAAAGGAATAACCGTGTTATTTCGCTTTGTGTTAATATTGTGTCATCCGAGTTTATAGGTCGTTTTATGAGCCAATCAACAGTGCCACAATCAACATCTTCACAATCAACAATGATGGAAGAAATTGCTCGCGTGGTTGATTATCAACAAGGCTGGGCTACCGTTGAAGTTGAATTAAAAAGTGCCTGTAATCATTGTGCCAGTAGTGAAAACTGCGGTACATCAACGATTGCCAAAGCTTTTTCAGTAAAAACGCAACGCTTTTCATTACCTGCTGATAAACCTTGCCGTGAAGGCGACTTACTGAAAGTCGGCTTGCCTGAAAGTGTGATTATCAAAGCTGCCGCATTAGTCTATTTATTACCTTTGCTTGGTTTATTTGTCTTTGCCACATTTGGTCATTTATTTGCTGCTGGGCTCGATTTAAGCACGAACGCGTTTGCGATGGTTTTTGGTGTGATTGGCGCTGTCATCGCTTGGTTTATCGGCAAACGTTTAGCCAGTAAAATAGAAATGGATGCATCGCCAGTGATCATTGCCTATTTAGGTCAAGAAGTCGGTGTTATTCGTGCTCATCAAGCCTAAATCAGTCATATTTCGGTAAGTTAATACTTAATTCCTGCTTTAACAGGCCCTATTAGAGCTATAATCAACCACATAAACTTGGCATTTTGACCTATCTTAGCGGCAAAATAGAGTCTATTGCTGAATCTGATTGGTATTGCCCCCCTAATCAGGTACAATTTGCCACCTTAATTTTAATCAAATTTAGTAGTAGTCATTGCAGCATAATGAAACACATTAGAAACTTCTCGATTATTGCCCATATCGACCATGGTAAATCAACTTTATCCGATCGCCTGATCCAGGTATGTGGCGGCTTAACTGACCGTGAAATGGCTGCACAGGTTTTAGATTCAATGGATCTAGAACGTGAGCGTGGCATTACGATTAAAGCCCAAAGCGTAACACTTGATTACCATGCAAAAGATGGTAATACCTATCAATTAAACTTTATTGACACCCCCGGCCACGTTGACTTCTCTTATGAAGTATCACGTTCGCTTGCCGCGTGTGAAGGTGCATTATTAGTTGTTGATGCTGGACAAGGTGTAGAAGCCCAAACACTTGCAAACTGTTACACCGCACTAGATATGAATCTAGACGTTGTCCCTATTCTTAATAAAATCGACTTACCACAAGCTGAGCCAGATCGCGTCGCTGCTGAAATTGAAGATATTGTCGGTATTGATGCTAAAGACGCAGTGCGTTGTTCTGCTAAAACGGGTATCGGTGTCGATCTTGTTTTAGAAGAAATTATTGCCAAAATTCCACCACCAGTTGGTGATGAGAATGCGCCATTACAAGCATTGATTATTGATTCATGGTTTGATGCCTACCTTGGTGTTGTTTCTTTAGTGCGTATTAAACATGGCGTATTGAAAAAAGGCGACAAGTTTAAAGTGATGTCGACCGGTATAAACTACAATGCTGACCGTGTAGGTATTTTTACGCCCAAAGAAAAAGATACACCGGAACTGCGCGCAGGCGAAGTGGGTTATGTTATTTCGGGTATTAAAGAAATTCACGGTGCACCAGTGGGTGATACGTTAACTCACGCAAAAAATGGTGCCGACAAACCGTTACCAGGATTTAAAAAGGTCACGCCACAGGTTTATGCCGGTGTTTTCCCTATTTCGACTGACGAATACGAAAACTTCCGTGATGCGCTAAACAAGCTGAGCTTGAATGATGCGTCGCTGTTTTTTGAACCTGAAACCTCGAGCGCGCTCGGTTTTGGTTTCCGTATCGGTTACTTGGGCTTACTCCACATGGAGATTGTTCAAGAGCGTTTAGAGCGTGAATACAACCTCGATTTGATCACCACTGCACCGACGGTAGTGTACGAAGTTGTGATGAACAATGGCGATATTGTTTATGTTGATAATCCATCGGATTTGCCTGCTCTTAATAATATCGAAGAGCTACGTGAGCCGATAGTTGAAGCCAATATCCTCGTACCAAAAGAATACTTAGGTAATGTGATTACTTTATGTATTGAAAAGCGTGGCTCGCAAACCAATATGGTTTATCACGGCAACCAAGTGGCAGTGACTTATCACTTACCAATGGCCGAAGTGGTAATGGACTTCTTCGACCGTCTAAAATCAACCAGTCGTGGTTATGCTTCACTCGAATATAACTTTATTCGTTTTGACGCGGCAGACATGGTGCGTTTAGACATCTTAATCAACGGCGATCGTGTCGATGCTTTAGCGATGATTATTCACCGCTCTAACATTCGTCATCGAGGTTTAGCGTTGGTTGAAAAGATGAAAGAGTTAATTCCTCGCCAAATGTTTGATATTGCCATTCAGGCCGCTGTAGGCAGTCAGATTATTGCGCGTTCAACGATTAAAGCATTACGTAAAGACGTTACCGCTAAATGTTATGGTGGCGACGTATCGCGTAAGAAGAAACTGCTTAACAAGCAGAAAGAAGGTAAAAAACGCATGAAGCAAGTGGGTAACGTTGAAGTGCCACAAGAGGCATTCTTAGCGGTACTTAAACTAAACGATTAATTATAATTAATTGTTTTAATTTGCTTAATAACGCCGCGCATTGCGGCGTTATCGTTATTTTTACTATATATTTTGTAACACTCAACAGGGTGAATGTTTATTCGTTAATCACCATACTGGAATGAGTTAAATTGGGTTATTACCCAAACCATATGGAAACATTTACATCATCCTGCAGGAGATAAATCAGTAATGGCAGCCTATTTTTCACTTATTTTAGTGCTCGTAACCTTAGGTAGTGGTCTTATCTGGTTGATTGACGTTATATTTTTTGCGCCTAAACGCCGTGAAAAGCTGGCATTAGCTCAAGCGAACTCAAATCAATTGAGTGCTGATGCGATTGATAAAATTGTCCGTGAACCGATTTTAGTGGAAACCGCGCATTCTATCTTTCCGGTTATCGCATTTGTGATGATTTTACGTTCATTTATTTATGAACCCTTTCAAATACCCTCTGGTTCAATGATGCCAACATTGCTTGTTGGTGATTTTATTTTGGTTGAAAAATTCAGCTATGGTTTACGTGACCCAGTATGGCGCAGCAAATTAGTGGAAACCGGTGAGCCTGAGCGCGGTGATGTGTTTGTATTCAAATACCCTGAAAATCCAAAAATTGACTACATTAAACGTGTAGTGGGTTTACCAGGTGACAAGATTATTTACCGTAATAAGCAGTTAATGATTCAAGCAGCCTGTGATACAGCTACCGATTGCGCCGCGCCTAAAGTGATTGAACATACTGAGCTAAACCGTGGTGAATTTAGCCAAAACGATACGCCATTAATTCGGTTAAGTGAGCAGTTAGGCGATGTTCAACATGACATTTTGATTAATCCAGCGCGTCCTGATTTTAGACAACACTTTTATCCTCAGCCAGGCTTGCCTGCTGGAGAGTTTGTTGTTCCTAAAGGAATGTATTTTGCGATGGGTGATAACCGCGATAACAGCACTGACAGTCGTTTTTGGGGCTTTGTGCCTGAAGAGAACTTAGTCGGCAAAGCGGTTGCTATTTGGATTAGTTTTGAATTTGACCGCACCCCGAATGACTGGTTACCTACTTGGGTACCAACTGGTGTGCGTTTTGATAGAGTAGGTGGAATACATTGATGGAACCCATTAAAAATTTGCCGCGTTTGTGCCGTACTTTAGGTTACGAGTTTAACAATGTTGAGTTACTTACTCAGGCATTAACTCATCGTAGCGCAGCAAATAAACATAATGAGCGTTTAGAGTTTTTAGGTGATTCGATTTTATCGATAGTGATTTCGGATGCGTTATATCACCAATTTCCGAAGGCGACTGAAGGTGACTTAAGCCGCATGCGCGCAACCTTAGTTAAAGGTGACACGCTGACGTTAATCGCCAAAGAATTTAAACTCGGTGACTATTTGTTTTTAGGTCCTGGCGAGCTAAAAAGCGGCGGGTTTAGACGTGAGTCAATTCTCGCTGATGCTGTAGAAGCTATTATTGGTGCCGTATACCTTGATGCCAATCTTGATGTTTGCCGTGATCTATTATTGAGTTGGTATGAAGAAAGATTAGCAAATATTAAACCAGGGATTAATCAAAAAGATCCTAAAACCATTTTACAAGAGCACTTACAAGGCTTTAAAAAGCCATTGCCTGACTATCAGGTTGTTGCTGTAGAAGGTGAAGCGCATGATCAAACCTTCACAGTAGAATGTAAAATTAGCGAATTGAATCAAGTTGTCACTGGTGTGGCAAGTTCTAGAAGAAAAGCTGAACAGCTAGCCGCTGCTCAGGTATTGGAGTTACTGAATAAATGACAAAAAAAACAGACTTGCCAGCAGGTGCTAATCAAGAACCTAGCTTAGATGAACTGCTGGCAAGGATGAACCAAGCAGCCCCAACCGCCGCCGCAAAATTTGATGTGACATATTGCGGCATGGTGGCTATTGTCGGTCGTCCTAACGTAGGCAAATCGACACTTTTAAACAAGTTGCTTGGCCAAAAAGTCAGTATTACTTCTAAAAAACCGCAAACGACTCGTCATCGTATTATGGGCATTCATACTGATGGTCCTGGCCAAATCGTGTTTATTGATACCCCAGGTTTACACATTGAAGAAAAACGCGCCATTAACCGTTTAATGAACCGTGCAGCAGCCAGTTCATTGGCGGATGTTGCAATGGTAATCTTTGTGGTCGACGGCATGACCTGGACCGCAGACGATGAAATGGTATTACAAAAGCTCAAGCATCGTAACGATGACCGAAAAATCATTTTAGCGATTAATAAAGTCGATAATATTAAAGATAAGGAAAAGCTATTTCCTTATCTAACTGAGCTTGCTCAGAAGTTTGATTTTGACGAGATTTTGCCAATTTCAGCCAGTAAAGGCACTAACGTGCAACGCATTTTAGAGATGGCTCGTGAGTCGTTACCTGAAGCGCCGTTTTACTTCCCTGAAGACTACGTTACTGATCGTTCGCAACGTTTTATGGCCTCTGAAATTGTTCGTGAAAAGCTTATGCGCTTTTTAGGCGATGAACTGCCTTATGATGCCACAGTTGAAATCGAGCAATTTAAAATGATGGACAACGGTGTCTATCAAATTAACGCACTGATTTTAGTTGAGCGAGAAGGCCAAAAACGCATGGTCATAGGCAATAAAGGTGAGCGCATTCGTACCATTGCCACTCAATCACGCCTTGATATGGAAACGTTATTCGACAATAAAGTGTTTCTTGAAGTCTGGGTGAAAGTGAAATCAGGTTGGGCTGATGACGAACGAGCTTTAAGAAGTTTAGGTTATGGCGATGACTAAGTCGCCAACGTTCCTTATATTCGTTATTTTGTAGGCATGGCCACTATGAAACGTGGCTATGTGTTACATCATCGACCCTTTCGCGAGTCGAGTGTGATTGTCAATTTATTGATAGAAGGCGTAGGGCGAGTCGATGCCATTACCCGAATGGGTTCAGGCAAACGGTCAATTAAAAGTATTTTACAACCATTTCAACCGCTGATTATTCAATTTAGTGCTCAATCTGAAGCCAAAAACCTCGGCTTAAAAAACATTACCCAAATAGAGTCAGCTGCCCCAGCGATGCCATTAACCGGTGATAGTTTATATTCCGGCTTTTATCTTAATGAATTATTGGTACGATTATTATCAGTAGAGCATCAGGCTGAAGGGCTTTTTTTAGCGTATCATCGTGCGTTAATGTCACTTGCTAAAGGTTTTTGCTCCAGCCATTTACGTTATTTTGAAATGGCATTATTACTTGAGCTAGGTGCTTTCCCCTCATTGAATTATGACTCTCAAGGCCATGAGCTAGAGGCGCAATGCAGCTATAGGTTTGTTGCGCAAAGTGGTTTCTTACCCGTGGTGCAAACCAAAGAGTCGAGTTTCACGCACGGTAAAGGCTGTTTATCAGGCGCAATGTTGTTAGCATTGGCATCGCACGACTTACAAACAGATCATCTTAATCAAGCAAAGGGCTTAATGCGTTATTTGTTGACGCCTTTGTTGGGAAATAAGCCCTTATTAAGCCGGCAATTATTTACCAAAAATGCACAATAAAGCTTTTCTTATTATGACGTGAACCAAGTACAATTTAGTTCGTACAAGATCACGGTAAGTCCAATTCTTCGTTTATTAATATTAAGGAGCTCGGTGTGAGCGGAATTTTATTAGGCATTAACATCGATCATATCGCCACTTTACGTCAAGCTCGTGGCACTAATTATCCCGACCCAGTTCATGCAGCCGCTGTCGCTGAACATGCCGGTGCTGATGGTATTACGATTCACTTACGCGAAGACCGCCGTCACATTCAAGACCGCGATGTTTACTTATTAGCAAAAACCCTTAAAACACGCATGAACTTTGAGTTTGCTGTTACTGAAGAAATGATTGCTATCGCGTGTGATATAAAGCCTGCATACGCGTGTTTAGTCCCCGAAAAACGTGAAGAGTTAACGACTGAAGGCGGTTTGGACGTAGCAGGGCAGTTAGACAAAATCACTTCAGCTGTGACCCGTTTAGCTGCACAAGGCATTAAAGTTTCGCTTTTTATTGACGCAGATAAAACCCAAATTGACGCTGCCGTTGCTGTGGGCGCACCTTACATAGAAATCCATACAGGTTGTTATGCTGATGCACAAACCGATGCCGAACAAGCCCAAGAACTCGCACGAATTACCGAAATGGCAAGCTATGCTCACAGTAAAGGCTTAGTAGTGAATGCAGGGCATGGCTTGCATTATCATAATGTTAAAGCGATAGCAGCTATTCCTGAATTGTATGAATTAAATATTGGTCATGCGGTAGTGGCTCGAGCTGCAATTGATGGTTTAGAGACGGCTGTGCGTGATATGAAAAAATTGATGCAGGAAGGCCGTAGAGGCGAATAATGGCAATTGTGGGTATAGGTACCGATATTGTTGAGATAGCCCGTATACACGAGCAGCGTGAACGCCTAGGCGACAGATTGGCTAAACGTGTACTCACAGAGCCTGAGCTCGCAATATACATGCAGTCTAAGCAAGCAGAGCGTTTTTTAGCAAAGCGCTTTGCTGCTAAAGAAGCCGCCGCTAAAGCGTTAGGTACAGGTATTGGTCGAGGGGTTTCGTTTCAGCATATCCACATCGACAATGATGCCAATGGCGCTCCGATGATCCGTTTTACTGACGGTGCACTTGCTCGTTTAACACAACTTGGTGGCAGTAGAGGGTTTATCAGTATTGCTGATGAACAACATTATGCGGTAGCCACTGTAGTATTAGAGCGTTAATTTACCATTACTTTTCCATATAAAGGCGCATAGGCGCCTTTTTTTGTACCTTTTAAAACTAAGTAAACTAGGTTAAATTAACAGGATAACAACAACTAATAACATGAGACTCGAGATGAAATCGGCAGTAGAACAATTATCAACTTATAAAAGCGTTCATTTAAACCCTAAAAATATACGCACTCATTTTGTCGGTGTTCCAATGATTATTTGGTCGGCATTTTTGATGTTCGGTACACTGCGGTTAGCATGGCAGGACTATCAAGTGAGTGTAGCAATGGTATTAACATTGGTAGTATTAGCTTATTACATGATGCTACATGTGCGCTTAGCCCTAGGGTTAGTGTTGTTTATTATACCGGTACTTTATACCACTGAAATGGTGGTTCATACTGAACATCCTATGTTGATTGCCTTAAGTGTTTTTGCGTTAGGTTGGGTCATTCAATTTGTTGGTCATAAATATGAAAAAGCCAAACCTGCTTTTATGGATGATTTAAATCAACTGTTAATAGGTCCATTTTTCTTGATGGCAGAACTCTATTTTATGTTCGGTTGGGAAAAAGACCTCGCGGCAGAAATTAAACCACTTGCCCGAGATAAACGCCGCGCTTTAGAAGCGAAATCACATGGCTAATATCGAATAAAAAACGGCTTCATTAAGACACAAAAAA
Organism: Shewanella sp. MF05913; assembly: GCF_059758095.1. NCBI lineage: Bacteria > Pseudomonadati > Pseudomonadota > Gammaproteobacteria > Alteromonadales > Shewanellaceae > Shewanella > Shewanella sp. MF05913. Next base: position 77,319 of record NZ_JCAYNT010000007.1, on the reverse strand, counting down.
GGCGCTCAATGCGCCTTTTTTGTTGCTTGCTAACCAATGTTGCTGAGGTTATTCATCATCATTCTCAGCAGCTTTAATGTCTAAATGACTGGGTAACACTCTTACTGCTTTAATCATGTTATCAGCCACTTCAATCACTTCTAAATGGTAACCTGCAATACGCAAGCTAGTATTGGCAGCAGGAATGTCTTCGAGAAACTCAATGATAAGACCGTTAAGGGTTTTAGGGCCATCAATAGGGAAGTTCCATTTCATTTCTTTATTGAGATCACGAATGTTTATCGTTGCGTCAATTAAGAAACTGCCATCTTGTTGGATGTTAATGTCTTCACTTGGCGTGGTAACCATTGACGTTGTAAAGTCACCAACAATTTCTTCTAGAATATCTTCCAGAGTCACTAAACCTTGAATGTCGCCATATTCATCAACGACCAAACCAATGCGTTCTTTGTTTTGTTGGAAGTTTGTCAGCTGTACGTTCAGCGGCGTGCCTTCTGGTATGAAGTACAACTCTTTTACTGCGCGAAGCAAAGAGGACTTACTGAATTGTTCTTTAGATTGTAAGCGTAACGCATCGCGTAAGTGAATAAAGCCTACTGCATCATCAATGTTGTCACGGTAAACCAACACACGCGTATGAGGGCTTTGAATCACCATTTTATTGATCAGCTTAAAGTCATCATTAACGTTAATCGCGTATATGTCAGAACGCGAAATCATGATGTCTTCAACAGTGACTTTTTCTAAATCAAGAATAGATAACAACATTTCTTGGTGACGCTGTGGAATGAGTGCGCCAGCTTCGTGTACAACCGTACGTAACTCTTCTTGGCTTAATGCATCACTTGTTTTAACAGTTTTAATACCCATTAGGCGTAAAAAACCTGAAGTGATTAAGTTAATCGCTTTAACAAAAGGTGATAGCAATACTAAAAGCCAGCCTAATATCACACTCGAGGGAAATGCAATTCGTTCAGGGTGCAATGCCGCAAATGTCTTAGGGGTTACTTCTGCAAAAACTAACACCACAATAGTTAATACACCGGTCGCAATTGCCACGCCCATATCGCCAAATAAACGCATACCAATAATAGTTGCTATGGCAGAAGCTAGAATGTTTACTAGGTTATTCCCGATTAAGATTAGACCGATGAGCCGATCAGGACGATCAAGCAGCTTTAAAGCGCGCTGTGCTCCGCGATGACCACTGCCTGCAAGATGCCTCAATCGATAACGGTTTAAGGTCATCATCGCAGTTTCTGAACCAGAGAAATAAGCAGAAATGATAATTAAAACTGCAAGAAAAATAAAAAGTGCGCTGGTAGATATAGCGTCCAAAAAGGGGCCCCATTAGTACATTAAAGTTGGTAAATATCACCAATACATAAAATTTGAACAGTCATTATTTATTAATGACTGTTTGTGTCAAGTTATCTTATTTGATGAATCAATGATAAACAGCTTGTTATCTGGCTGTTAAGTTACAAAACTAACTTAATATCAGTTCTTTAACAATTCTTGCACCAAAATAGGCCAACGACAGCAAACCTGCGCCAGATAAACTATAGATAACAGCGGTACGAATTCTACAGCCTACGGTATATTGTTGCCACAACATAATGGCATAAACTACCCACGCTATCATTGATAGTATGGCTTTATGGCCTTTACCATCTACAAACATGTCATCTAAATATACAAATCCAGTCACCAAAGACAAACTTAACAACACAAATCCGATAATAATTAAATGATAAAGCTGCCTCTCAACCGTCATTAATGGCGGCATTGCTGGGCTCATCATCATTTGTTTCTTTTTAAGCTTATTTTGGATAAATGACAATTGGATAGCATATAACGCGGCTATCATCAGGGCGCTGTAAGCCATTAAAGAGAGCACAACATGAGCTAAAATTTCAGGATGAAGCTCGAAGTGGGTCATATATTGTGGTGGCAGTAACCATAACAATGCCACAGACAACACTGAGCAGGCATAGACCACAGGGACAACGATAATCACTTTTAAACGCGGCATAGTGATAGTAAAGGTGAAAGCGATAATCCAATTCACCAATGAAATCACATTGGTTAGGCTAAAATTTTGGCCATCAACTGTAAATATGGCATTTGATAACGCAAAGCCATGCAACACCACTGCAATACTAGACGCTATCATTACCGCTCTGCGGTTAGGGCCTTGTGCATGAAATAGTCTGCTGGTGACTAACACTAAAGCAATGCAATAAAACAGCATGGCGCCAGCTGAAAAAATAACCATTTGAAATCAACCTGTCAAAGTAATGAAAGCGTCGCTGAAAAAGCGGTAAGCGCGATAAAAATATTGCCGACGCACCGCAATCTCATTATTTGTCTTAGATTAACATGATCACCCCCTAATATGGCAGTGACCTGAGGCTCAAAATTTAACAGTATCTTACCCTTAGCTGCAAATAATTTACCTAATCACGATAACTGATCGCCGCAAGTATCGTAATTTAGAGTGGCTTGGGTATAATAGCCACAATTATCGATATGCTGAAAAGAGCTGGCCAATGTTTGAAAATTTATCCGACAGACTGTCACGCACACTAAAAAACATTAGTGGCCGTGGTCGCTTAACCGAAGACAACATTAAAGAAACCTTGCGTGAAGTGCGTATGGCGCTGCTTGAAGCAGATGTCGCTTTACCTGTTGTTAGAGAATTCGTTAACAGCGTAAAAGAACGCGCTGTAGGTCAAGAAGTATCAAAAAGCTTAAGCCCTGGGCAAGCTTTTATTAAAATCGTCCAAAGTGAGCTTGAAAAAGCCATGGGTGAGTCTAACGAAGCGTTAGATTTAGCGGCGATACCGCCAGCCGTTATTATGATGGCCGGTTTACAAGGTGCGGGTAAAACCACCTCTGTCGCTAAGCTAGGTAAGTTCCTACGTACTCGTCACAAAAAATCTGTGTTAGTGGTCAGTGCTGACGTATACCGCCCAGCGGCAATTAAACAGTTAGAAACGTTAGCATTAGAAGTTGACGTTGAATTTTTTCCATCTGATGTTAGTCAAAAGCCAGTAGATATTGCTAAAGCGGCAATTAGCTACGCCAAGCTTAAATTTATTGATGTGGTGATTGTCGATACGGCAGGTCGCCTACACGTCGATGAAGCCATGATGGATGAAATCAAACAACTTCATGCTACGGTTAAACCGGTAGAAACCTTGTTCGTGGTCGACGCAATGACCGGGCAAGATGCGGCCAATACCGCTAAAGCATTTAATGAAGCATTACCGCTAACCGGTGTTATTTTAACTAAGGTAGACGGCGATGCGCGTGGTGGTGCGGCGTTATCTATCCGTAACATTACCGGTAAACCAATTAAGTTTTTAGGTGTCGGTGAAAAAACCGATGCGTTAGAACCGTTCCATCCAGACCGTATTGCGTCACGCATTTTAGGTATGGGTGATGTGTTGTCACTGATTGAAGAAGTTGAACGCGGTGTCGATAAAGACAAAGCAATGAAACTTGCTTCAAAAGTAAAATCGGGTGGCAGCTTTGACCTAGAAGATTTTCGTGAGCAATTACAGCAAATGAAAAACATGGGCGGCATGATGAACATGCTTGAAAAGTTACCTGGTGTAGGTCAATTACCACCAGAGGCTTTAGCTCAAGTCCAAGACGGCAAAATGACCGGTCAAATGGAAGCCATCATCAACTCGATGACAGCCAAAGAGCGTAAAAACCCAGACTTAATCAAAGGGTCTCGTAAACGCCGAATCGCATTAGGTTCTGGTACTCAAATTCAAGACGTTAACCGTTTATTAAAACAGTTTACCCAAATGCAGAAAATGATGAAAAAGATGTCTGCAAAGGGTGGCATGAAGAAGATGATGCGCGGAATGAGCGGAATGTTACCTCCTGGGATGAAATTTCCAGGACGTTAATTGAGCCATCTTTTATACATAAATGCAGTTAATTGATATACACATCAGTTGGTTAGGTTATGTCTTTACAATTAAGGTCGCTAAATCGGTGATTTAAAAATCATCAGATTTGGTTGCAATAGTTCAAAAGTCAGGTAAAATCTTCCGGCTTTCTTTCTGGGACTCTTCGCGAACACGGAGTTCCAGTTTTTATTTTTGCTTCTAGCAAATCATTAGAGGAATAAAACGCATGGTTACCATTCGTTTAGCTCGTGGCGGCGCAAAAAAGCGTCCATTTTACAATATCGTTGTTGCTGATAGCCGCAATGCTCGTGACGGTCGTTTCATCGAACGTGTAGGTTTTTTCAATCCATTGGCTCGTGGCCAAGAAGAAACTTTACGTTTAGATCTTGATCGTGTTGAGCACTGGGTTGCTACTGGCGCTGCAACATCTGAGCGTGTTGCAAAACTGATCAAAGACGCGCGTAAAGCAGCTGCTTAATTGCGTATTAAAAAGGTATAGATAGATGAGCGATAACCAACAGCCAATCGTACTGGGTAAATTAGGATCCAGTCATGGTATTAAAGGTTGGCTTAAAATCACTTCCTATGCCGATTCTGTTGAAGGTATTTTTGATTATTCGCCTTGGTTGATTAAAGAACAAGGTGTTTGGCGTGAAGTTAAGGTCGCACAGTGGCGTTTTCAAGGTAAGGCACTGGTTGCTGAACTTGAAGGTGTTAACTCTCGAGAGCATGCGCAAATGCTCACAAATTGTGAAATTGCGATTTTGCCAGAACAAATGAAAGACCTCGCTGATGATGAATTTTATCACCGAGATCTTATCGGCTGTGAAGTGACCAATATAAACGGCTATAACATGGGTATTGTCGACCAGATCGTGGAAACAGGATCAAACGACGTACTTCTGATTAAAGCTAACGCTAAAGATGCCTTCGGCAAAGTGGAACGTATGGTCCCCTTTGTCCCCGAGCAATTCATCAAACAGGTGAATTTGCAAGAGAAACAGATTTTAGTGGACTGGGATCCTGACTTCTAAGTCGAGGTACAACATATGTGGTTAGGGGTAATCACCCTGTTTCCAGAGATGTTTCGTGCCGTTACAGACTTTGGTGTTACGGGTCGAGCCGTCAAAAGCGGCCTGCTAGAGGTGCAAACGTGGAATCCTCGTGATTTCACCCATGATAGACACAGTACTGTGGATGACCGCCCTTACGGTGGTGGCCCTGGAATGTTGATGATGGTGCAACCTTTACGCGATGCTATCCATGCAGCAAAAGCTGCTGCAGGTGATGGGGCAAAAGTGATTTATTTGTCACCTCAGGGACGTAAGCTGGATCAGCAAGGCGTGACTGAGTTGGCTAAATCAGACCGATTGATTTTAGTGTGTGGTCGATACGAAGGTGTTGATGAACGCATTATTCAAACGGAAGTGGATGAAGAGTGGTCTATCGGTGATTATGTGCTTTCGGGCGGAGAATTACCGGCAATGACGTTAATCGATTCAGTGGCTCGTTTAGTACCTGGTGTACTAGGCAAGCAAGCATCAGCAGAGCAAGATTCTTTCTCTGAAGGTTTACTGGATTGTCCTCATTATACACGCCCTGAACAATTGGATGGCATGGATGTACCGGCAGTGCTGTTAAGCGGTGACCACGAAAAAATTAGACTCTGGCGTTTGCAACAAAGTATCGGAAGAACTTTTTTGAGACGACCAGAATTATTTGAAAATCTAGCTCTGACTGACGAACAAACGACTTTATTAGCGCAGTTCGTGAATGAAACGGACAAGTCCGCATAGTCAATGCTCAGTTAATTCTAGAATGGAGTAGTTATGAACAACATCATTAAAATGCTCAACGATGAGCAAATGAAAACAGACGTACCTGATTTCGGTGCTGGTGATACAGTAGTGGTTCAAGTACGTGTTAAAGAAGGTGATAAAGAGCGTCTTCAGGCTTTTGAAGGTATCGTTATCGCAAAGCGTAACCGTGGTCTGCACTCTGCATTCACAGTACGTAAAATCTCTAATGGTGAAGGTGTTGAGCGTGCTTTCCAGACGCATAGCCCATTAATTGCTAGCATCGAAGTTAAGCGTCGCGGCCGTGTACGTCGTGCTAAGCTGTACTATTTACGTGAGCGTTCAGGTAAATCTGCACGTATCCGTGAAAAATTGGCAACTAAGTAATAGTTACCGATTAAAAATAAAGATGCAGTGTTCGCACAACAACCCGCCGAAAGGCGGGTTTTTGTTTGTGGGGCTTTTAAAAAATCATAACAATTAATAAAGTAAGAATAGTTAAGAAAGTGATAACAATTAATTAAATGATAATAGCGGGTAGAAAGCTCTCCGCGAAAAGCACAAAATTCATGGCTGTTTTTATACATCACATCTTCACGAAGTCGTTTTTTACTCCTTTGTGTAAATAAGCCTTGCTCTAGGAGCTTTGCACAGGCATAGTTGCTTTAACGTTGTAATGGTGTAGCGGTACAAAAATACAATATCACTGTGCAATACCTAAACATAAATCTATTAGTGACCTTTGGTCTGTCGTCAAAAGAGAGTATTAGTATGCAGCAAGATACGATTAACAATGTGCACATCAGTTCAGAGCAAGTTTTAGTCACTCCAGCAGAGTTAAAAAAAGAACTGCCACTCTCTACTCATGCTTATCAATATATTCTTAATGCACGTAAACAAGTCGCTGATATCGTGCATAAACGCGACAACCGTGTGCTCGTTGTGACCGGTCCTTGCTCTATTCATGATATCGATGCCGCCAAAGAATACGCATTAAAGCTGAAAAAACTCCATGATGAGTTAAGCGGTGAATTTTATATCTTAATGCGTGTTTATTTTGAAAAGCCGCGTACTACCGTGGGGTGGAAAGGATTAATTAATGATCCTGATATGGATGAGTCATTTGATGTTGAAAAAGGCTTAAGAATGGCACGTGAGTTAATGATTTGGCTTGCAGAGCTTGAGCTTCCCATCGCAACAGAGGCATTAGATCCCATTAGCCCGCAGTATTTATCTGAGCTCGTGACCTGGTCTGCCATCGGCGCAAGAACCACAGAATCTCAAACTCACCGCGAAATGGCATCAGGCCTTTCGATGCCAGTGGGCTTTAAAAATGGCACCGACGGGAAACTCGAGGTGGCCATTAATGCACTCAAGTCTGCAGCAAGCAGCCATCGCTTTATGGGTATTAACCAAGAAGGACAAGTGGCATTACTACAAACGGCTGGTAATCCAGATGGACATATTATTTTACGTGGCGGTGCAACACCCAATTATGATGCGGTGAGTGTTGCACAAAGCGAAGCGCAAATTCACAAAGCAAAACTCAGTGCTCGTTTGGTCGTTGATTGTAGTCATGGAAACTCTTCAAAAGATCATTTGCGTCAGAAAAACGTTTGTGAAGACGTATTTAACCAGATTGAGACAGGTAATAAATCGATTATCGGTGTTATGCTTGAAAGTAACCTCAATGAAGGAAATCAGAGTTCAGATAAGCCATTAGCAGAGCTAAAATACGGTGTTTCTGTTACTGATGCATGCATTGATTGGGAAACCACTGAAACCATTTTAAGACAAGGTGCTAACCAGTTGTCTGCAGTGTTACCGACTCGATTCGATATGCTACAGGTTGCCAACGGTTAATGGATAATAATATGAACGAAAAGACGACGGCTGATCTTGAGAATTTACGCGACCTTATTGATGGTGTCGATCAGCAACTGTTGCATTTACTGCGTAAACGTCTTGATTTAGTTGCTCAAGTTGGTGCGGTAAAGCATTCTGCTGGCGTGCCAATTTATGCGCCTCAGCGCGAAGCATCAATGCTGGCGAAACGTCGTGCAGAAGCACAAAACATGAATGTGTCGCCACAACTTATCGAAGATATCTTGCGCCGATTAATGCGTGAGTCTTATTTGAATGAAAAAGATGTTGGCTTTAAGCAAGTTAAGCAAGATTTAGGGCATGTAGTCGTGGTTGGTGGCCAAGGTAAGTTAGGCCAGTTGTTTACCCAAATGCTGACGCTGTCTGGTTACAAAGTAAAAAGCATTGATAAGAATGACTGGCAAGATGCTAATGCTATTTTTGACGGGGCAGGCTTAGTTATTGTCACCGTGCCGATTAATGTTACCTGTGAAGTTATCCGCGAGAAATTAACCCAATTACCATCAAATTGTATTTTAGCAGACTTAACCTCTATTAAAGAAAAGCCGCTAGCAGCGATGCTAGCCGCCCATAAAGGCCCTGTAGTCGGTTTACATCCTATGTTTGGTCCAGATGTAGGTAGCTTAGCTAAACAAGTCGTGGTGGTCTGTCATGGTCGTCAACCGGAGGCTTACCAATGGTTATTGCAACAAATTGAGATTTGGGGCGCACGAATTGTTGAAGCTGAAGCTGAACGTCATGATAATGCGATGCAACTTGTTCAGGCAATGCGTCACTTTTCGACTTTTGTTTACGGTTTAAATCTGTGTAAAGAAGAAGCCGATATCGATAATCTATTACAGTTTAGCTCGCCTATTTATCGATTAGAGTTAGCTATGGTCGGCAGATTGTTTGCTCAAGATCCTGAACTTTATGCCGATATAATTTTTGCCCAACAAGGCAGCCAACATGCGATTAGTGATTATTTAGATAATTATCGTGATGCGCTTGCCATGCTTAAATCAGGTAATCGCCAAGAGTTTGTTACACAATTTCAACGTGTCGCAAAATGGTTTGGTGATTTTGCTCCTCAGTTCCAACATGAAAGCCGTGCAATGTTACAATCAGTCAATGATATGAAGACAGGTTAATCATTTTTAATCGATCAAATTATTGCTAAACAGTAACACAAAGCTTATGTTTAGCTAACGAGATGAACCGATTTTGGGGTTTATTCATCGTTAGCTAACATCTAAAAAACTTGCCTTCGGAGGAAACCCATGTCGATGACACCATCGCATATGCTACCTGTACAACAGGTTGAAGATAATTCCCTTGGGCATTTTCTTTACGGCTTAATGAGTGCTTTTCCACTATTTTTTGTTCCTGTGTTACTCAGCTTATGGCTTAACTTAATTCAAAAAAATGTTAATCCTGACTCCGTGCTTGGCAGCCATTTACGCTGGCAACGAATGAGTATTATCGGTTTATGCCCATTTTTTATCGCGGGTTACTGGATTAGTCCATTATGGTTAAGTTTGCCGATGTATCTTGTCGGTGTCAGTTGGTTTAGTTACCGTATTTTCAAAGGCTGGATAAGCCTCAATGATGGGCTAGCAGTGTGATTTGTTGTTTAAGCTTAGATAACGTTGGAATATAAATGCCGAGAATTATCTCGGCATTTTTTATGGCGCTTTAAACACACTTTAGACTTGATACAAACCATGAATAATGTCTGCCTGAGAAATGCCATCTTGTTGCAGCAATACGATAGCATCAGCCTTAAGTTGTTTTACTGCGTTAGCATGAGTGCTTAATAATGCTGGATTGACGCAGAAGCTGGTATTAACTATCACAGGTAAGTGGCTACGCGATTTAACTTCCACTACGCCAGCTAAATCGAGGCTGAGCTGCTCTGGGTGAGTAAAACTTCTCACTCCTGATTCACATAATCCAAGTTGTTGATTGCCATGGCTGAGCACCGTATCAGCGGCTTGCAACCAATCGTCAATGCTTGCCATTGTGTTACGTTCTAATATGACCGGTAAATTAACGGATCCAATTAACGCTAACATGTCTGGGTTGTACATTTGTTTACCGGCCAGAATGATCATATCAGCTAATTGACTTGCCAAGGTGAACTCTTGCTCTTGATCAATTTGCATTATGCACAGTAGCCCTGCTTGTTCAATCACAAGGGCATGTTGCTTGAGCTGCTGTTCGCTCATTTGATTTTTTAAATCGTTAAGCAGTATTGCTTGAAAACCCGCTTCTTTAATTAGCTTAGCTTGCGTTGCTAGTACGGTGTTGTCTATTGGCAAATTAATCTGTTGTAGTGCGCTGAATTGACCTGCACCTAACTGCATATGCTGACAGACAAGCTGGGTATCCTGTGCCTTATAAGCTCGAGAATGTTTAGCTTGGCTACTCAGTTGCACTTTAACCGGTTCCTGCTTAGAGCTGTCGGGTTCTATTAGCAGCTGAGCTTGTGATAGTTGCGTGGGCTTAACTGTTTCACATGGATAACAACCTAACACTTTGATAAAGCGTGTTAACCGCTCGAGCTCTTTAATCGCTTGCTGTACTTCCGTTGTGGCTAAGTTGCCATCTATGTCTAAATAGAACATTTCTTCCCATGGCGTACCAGGAATAGGGCGAGACTCAAGCTTACTCATGTTGAGATTATGGGCTTTTAATACTAATAGTGCTTCAACCAGAGCGCCGGGCTTTTGCCCTGTTGCCATAATCAATGTTGTTTTGGCTGGTAATTGCGATGGCACTGCAGAGGCCTTTCTGGCAACAACAATAAAACGGCTTTGATTTATTTTTTGGTTAGCTAAACCGTTTTCAAGTGCCACCAATTGATACAAAGCACCGCCTTCAGCACTGCCAATCGCTGCGACTGAGTTATTGTCGGCCTCAATGACTTTTGTCATTGCCTCAGCACTGCTCGAACAATATTCGAGTTTAATGTGCGGGTACTGGCTTAAATAACGGCTACATTGACTTATCGGCTGTGGGTGGGCATAAATCGTTTTGATATCAGCGAGCTTACAATCTGGTTTTGTCAGTAAGCAATGGCCAACTTCTATTGTCGTTTCACCTACAATGGATAAGGTTGTATGTTGCAAAACATCATACACTTCGTTGATTGAGCCTGATGAGGTGTTTTCTATCGGCAAAAAACCATAATCGGCATGTCCTGACTCAACAGCATTCACTATGTCATCAAAACTTTGACAGCCAAAATCAATCATTTCAACCTGACGACGTGAACAATAGCGTGTAGCCGCTAAATATGAATATGAACCTCTGGCACCTAAGTATGCCACAGTATATTGCTGCTTTTGAGTGTCAGGATTTGCTCGGCCGTGTAAGTAGGTTTGTTGAAAGAGCACCGAATCTTCAATGATGCTTTGGTAAAGCGATATGACAAAATGTGCATCGAGCCCTTGATCACGCCCTTGCTGTACTAAGCGTTCTAGTAACTCTTTTTCCCGTTGAGTATCACGTATTGGTCTGACATCGATTTCTTTACTGCGCGCGACATTTAAGCTCAATTGACGACGTTTAGATAACAGTGCTAGCAGTGATTTATCTAACGCTGTTATTTGCTCACGAGTTTGACTTAACTCTGGTGGTTTTTGCATATTGACCTCAATGTAACGCGATTTACTGGCGTATCAAATAATACAGCAGTATACATAAGACAAAAAAGCCTCCCAGTGGGAGGCTTTAGAATTTTCATTTTCGTTTTTACACAGAAAATCCGCCTCCGAGGGTGGGCTGAATAAAAAAGAAAATAAAAAAACGGAATATTTTTGTGTTCATAGGGTAAAACTAAAGCCACTGCGTTAACCTGTCAATGTAATTCTACTCAACAAGATGTCATTATAGGCAAAAGAAAGCGCACCCGAAGGTGCGCTGGTGAAAGATAATTAACATCAAGCTGCGTTTTCCTCCTTATAGACATACTCAAATTCGCTTTCTGTGTCATTGGGTAATGATACGTGGCGTTGAGCCTGGGGTTTGTGAGTCAGGCGGTTTAGCTGTTTTTCCAGCTTTTGTCCCATTGCAGTAATCGCTGCGTATAGGTTCTCACTTTTCGCCTGGGCAAATAAATCTCCACTAGGTAATCCAACCGAAGCCTCAATTTTAAACAATTGCTTTTCTTGTGTGATAATAACGTGCGGATTAATTAACTGTATATCGTGTCGAGATAGTTTTTCTAATCTTCCTTCAATACGTTCGCGGATGAGGGCAGTGACTTCAAGTTGTTTGCTAGTGATTTTCAGCATATTTAGAACCTTCTTGTTGTTTGCTTAAGTTCAGATTACCAAGGTTAGCCATAAAAGTTGTGATCTAAATCACACTTCTGCAGGCTGTAAGTGTCGAGTGCAGCATATTTGATCGCTTAGTCACTTTTGATAATTTATCGTTAAAAAGTACTTGTATTACGTCGACGATAGGCCCATATTTGAATGGATAAGCAGTTCCTCAATTACCTTTTTTACCAATAAAAATCTAAAAAAAACTCTTCAGAGCACCATGTTTTCAGTATTTTCGCTTTAGCTGTACTTTCCCTTTTGTTTACCAAGAATTCTCTTTTGCTTACCAATAACGTCCTATTTAGCCGCAATACCTTTACCTAAATGATTTAAATCATTTTTTATTCGCTTATAATCGAGTAATAAGCAGCATGTTAAGAGTGATTATTAATGAGTATAGAACAACGTAAAATTAAGGTATGGGATTTTCCTACTCGTTTATTCCACTGGGTTATGGTGGCGCTATTGGGTGGATTATGGTGGACTGCTGACATTGGAGAGATGCAGTGGCACCAAGTGCTGGCTTATGTATTAATGACACTCATTGCGTTTAGAGTGGTCTGGGGATTTGTCGGCAGTGATACGGCAAAATTCAGTCACTTTTTTGTCTCGCCTAAAAAAGTTATTCAGTATGCGACCAGTCAACCGAAACCCTCATCCATTGGCCATAATCCTCTAGGAGGGTACATGGTATTTGCATTGCTAGGGTTATTAGCATTGCAATTGACTACTGGGTTATTTGCGACAGATGATATTTTTACTGAGGGCCCGCTGATACACCTTGTGTCGTCAGATACCGCCTCTTGGTTAACATGGTTACATAAGACAAATTTTAATATTATTTTGGCGTTGGCAGCGATTCATATTTTGGCTGTAATAATACATTTGGTTAAAGGAGATAATATTCTAAAAGCGATGTTCAGCGGTTATAAGCAAGTTGGGGAGCATACCGCAAAGCCCAATCTACGCTCACCTTGGTTGGCTTTGGTTATTATTGCTGTCATTTTTGGTTTTATTTGGTGGCTATTGCTAGAGCCCGTGGTGAGTTTTTTATAAATAAAGAGAGTGTTGCTGGTTGTGAACAGTGAAAGCGAGTGAAAATGTTATTCTAATAAAGTAAGTCTGACAACCTGTAGATAAGTCTACCCTTGTTTTATGTACATCATCATGAGTGAAAAACACATGCAAAAAAGCCCATAATTTATGGGCTTTCAAACGTCTAACTCGATTTAGATTGTGATAAAGACAGTCTTAATCTTTTTTGTATACGTCATGACAACCTTTACAGCTTTTACCAGTGTTAGCAAAAGCTTGTTTAATGAGGTTTTGGTCAGCAGATTTAGCTGCAACAGATAATGCCGCAGCGTTATCTTGAAATTCGGTCATTTTGCTGTCGAAATCTGCTTTGTCCTGCCAAATTTTAGCAAGTGCTTCGGTGTCGCCTTTATCAGAACCAGCGATAAAACCTTCGTGAGGCAGTTTAGATAGCGCTGCAACATTGTCTGCACGGCTGCTGAACACTGTCGCATCAAACGGCTTTTTACCTTTTAACATTGCACCCATGTCACCAAAATTATATGCAATCAAACCAAATGCAGATTGACGATATTCAATCGCGTCAGCAGGTTCTTCAAAGTTATGGGCAAATGCGGCAGGGATTAATATTGCTGTCGCTGCAATAGCAAGTAATGTCTTTTTCATCATGATCCTTCTCTTCTTTCTAGTAATAGCACGGGTTCCATAGCACTTAGTCAAGCCTGTTACACATATCATTATGAGAGTAAACGTGTAATCAGTCACAGTTTTATTCTACACAATTTTATTGCAAAAATGCGATTTGTTTTATCAAAGGTAATCAAGGCAGTATTTTGCAAAGTACTCAAGTTAATTGATACACTTGTACTGTTTCGGCATTACTACAAAGAGAATAAAAATTATGCGTGCCAACTGGAATTTAGTTGTAGATAAAATATTAACTCATGCAAATGATGAAGACTTATCAGTGTTATTTCAATTATTGCTAACAGAAGAGGAGAGAAGCGCTGTGTCTGGCCGTTTACAGGTGTTCCAAACGTTACTTGCCGGAGAAATGAGCCAACGACAGATTGCCGCTGAAAATCAAGTGAGTATTGCCACCATTACACGTTGCTCAAATTATTTAAAGAATATGTCGCCAAGCCAGCGAGCCAAAGTCAGAAAGTTAATTCTGGATTAAGAGATTGGCTCTTTAGTGTGTTAAGCACTTACTGGCGGATGCTTTTAGGGTACTTATGGTGTCGGTAGCTTGAACGTCTCATCATTAAATAAACGCCGTAGGTGACTAAGCACAATGCAAATAATGTGCTTGAATCTCTTGGATAGAAACGGTAAAGACTGAGCGCTGAAAAAACATAAATAAAAGGCATCAGACCATACAAGGTTTCAGGAACTGCCCCAGGTTTACGCTTTCGCTTGGGATCTGTACGACGATTTTTTGAACGTAAGTTATAAACGTGGGCACCGTATAAGTAGACCACTATGGAAGCGACTAAAGCGTAGCTTGGCTCAAGTAAAAATAGGCTTACCGTGCCAACGATCATATAGCTGTAAGGCAGTAATTCGTATACGGGTTTGATTAACATAAGCACTCCGTCGCTATGTATTAATTCTTATATGGATAGACAATTAGTGAGGATCTTCACTACTTTGTTGTCCTTTACAGTAGTGGCGATAAGTCTGACTAATTGTGGTTACTTAACCTTGACTCAGGATATAAGGATGCACTTATGCTATTAAAAAATCAGCATGTTAATCCATCTCACTTTTAAGCTTGTCATTGGTTATGCTAATAAGGTTAATTGCCGTTGCAATAGCTAGCCTATCGTAAGTCGGTTCAACGCTTCTAGCTGAGCAAAGGATTGTTTGAAATGAGTTTATTATTCCTAGCATCCCTAGCTCATGTTATTTACGTGTTAATTATAACGTATAAAAAAAGGCACTGCCTAGAACTTAGACAATGCCTTGATGTTTTTTCAAACTTTCTAATGACGCAGAGAGGATTTATCTCAGCATTATTAGTGACAGCCGCAGCCACCATTACCATCACAACCCGGTTTCTCAGAACCACAAGAGCCGTGTTCATGGTCGTGATCATGTCCGTGACTACCACAGCCGCCTTCAGCATGAACGTGCCCGTGAGCGAGTTCTTCTGCCGTTGCTTCACGTACTGCAATCACTTCTACACTAAAGTGTAATGCTTGACCTGCAAGTGGGTGGTTTCCATCTACAACAATCACATCATCTTTCACTTCAGTCACTTGCACAGGACGTTGTCCGAGCTCTGTTTCTGCAATAAAGCGCATGCCTGGAATAATGTCTTCAACGTCACCAAATGCGCTAATTGGAACTTCTTGTTTTAGGCCTGGGTGATATTCGCCGTAACCTTGAGCCGCAGGAATATCAGCTTCAATTTTTTCGCCGGCTTCTTTGCCTTCTAATACTGATTCGAGTCCTGGGATTAAGTTGTCTGTACCTTGCAAGTAAACCATTGGTTCACCATCAAAAGAACTTTCAATTAACTCGCCTTGCTCATCAGATAAACGGTAATGAATAGTGACCGCTGCATGTTTTGAAATTTTCATATCGCCTCCAATTCGTGATGTGCGCATCATACCGTACTTTATTAGCAGCCTGCGATGACAAACATCAGTTTTTGCTTATCCAATCACAGCTTTTTTAATTTTGTAAGCGACTTGTTAAAATGTTTACGTTAATGATGAAAATAAATCAGCTTAATCAATCTAAGAACTGATGCTTAAGTCCATTATGCTGATATTCGTTAGGTAAGGTTTTTTCTACATAATTACATTTTCAAGGTGTCAGTATATGCTACTGAAAAATAATAGATTATCCTTTTTCATGCATCGATTTACGTTGACGTAAACAGGGTGTCAATGAGTGGTTAGCTATTCCAATGTCGCTATTTTTAAATTATGAAATTCAAAAATAATATAAATCAACTCGTTTGTTAAAATAACTTGGAAATAAACTGTAAGCAGGGGTTGACAACTGTGGGCAAAAAAAGCAATTCTGTTACCACAATGTGTATCAGCTAATTCGGCAGCTTACTATTGTGTGTTGCTAAATGAAAACAAGAGATTATCAGATGTATACCCTTATGCTCGTTGTAATTACTACCATTACAACCACCACTATTACCATAGTGGGGGCGGGCTGATTACACCCTAAAAGATTTGTACAACAAGCCCGCTTCCCACAACAGAAGCGGGCTTTTTTGTTTTTAATTCAAGTATATTAAATTAATGTCGTCATTGTTTGGTGACAGGGAGAAGTAGATGAAGGTAATGAAATTTGGCGGAACGTCGCTGGCGAATTGGTCTCGTTTTTCAATGGCAGCAGATATTATTGCAGATTCTTCATCTGCTGAGCCTGTCGCTACGGTACTTTCAGCTCCTGCAACTGTGACAAATGCGTTACTCGAAATGGTTGATCTCGCGGTTAGCCAACAAGATTACCAACCTGTTTTAGAGCATATCAATCAGGTTTTTAACAGTTTATTTAACGAAGCGTCAGTGTCGTTACTGAATAAACCGCAGTACGAGATGTTAGTCGCTAAGTTAGCGGCGCAAATGCTCGTTTGGCAAGACAAGCTGCATGGGGTTAAGTTATTGGCTGAATGCCCTGACAGTGTTCGAGCCCAAATTGTTGTAACGGGTGAACGTTTGTCTGCAGCGCTAATGGAACAAGTCATGTTAGCTAAGGGGCTGACTTCGGCGCAATTAGATCCTGTTGCACTGTTTTTGGGACATGGTCAGCCTTTAGAGTCGGTTGTTGATATTAGCGTGAGTAAGCCGCGTTTTGCTGCCCTGCCGTTAGATCAATATCGTGTATGGGTGATGCCTGGCTTTACTGCCGCAGATGCGCACGGCAATGTGGTGACGTTAGGGCGTAACGGTTCAGACTATTCTGCCGCAGTACTCGCCGCTTGTTTAGATGCGTCAAGTTGTGAGATTTGGACTGACGTTGATGGGGTGTATAACACCGACCCTCGTGTCGTCGCTGATGCAAAACTGTTATCGCAATTAAGTTATCAAGAGGCGATGGAGCTGTCTTATTTTGGCGCTAAAGTATTGCACCCAAAAACAATCGCACCCATTGCGCAGTATCATATTCCTTGTTACATCAAAAATAGCTTCAATCCATCAGCTCCAGGCACGTTAGTGTCAAATGAGGCTGACCAAACAGGGTTACAAGTTAAAGCCATTTCAAATCTAGACAATCAAACCATGTTTAACGTATCAGGCCCAGGCATGAAAGGCATGGTGGGAATGGCGAGCCGTACGTTAGCCGCTATCTCTCGTAGTGGTATCTCTGTGTCATTGATTACTCAAAGTTCGTCGGAATACAGTATTAGTTTTTGTGTGGCGACTCATGATGCAAACAAAGCGAAATGGGCTTTAGAGCAAGAGTTTGAGCTTGAAATAAAAAATGAATTACTCGAACCCATCGAGCAGCGCCAAGACTTGTCGATAGTGTCACTTATCGGTGATGGTATGAAAACGCATAAAGGGGTAGCGGCTAAGTTTTTCAGTGCCTTAGCTAAAGCCAGCGTGAATATTGTGGCGATTGCCCAAGGCTCATCTGAGCGCTCTATCTCAACGGTTATTCAGCAAAAAAAGACCAAACATGCCATTGGTGCGTGTCATCAAGCCTTTTTTGATGTTCAACAATATGTAGATGTGTTTTTAGTGGGAAGTGGCAATGTTGGGGCTGGATTATTAGACCAAATAAAGCAACAAGCGGCCATGTTGAAAGAACAGCATATCAGTATTCGAGTCTGTGGCATCGCCAATTCGCGCCAAATGCTACTCAATAGTGAAGGTATAGAACTCAACGATTGGCAGACATTACTGGTAGAAAAAGGCCAAGATTATGACTTAGCCAAATTACTTGAGTGGGGTCAAGAACAGCAACTATTGAACCCAGTATTGGTTGATTGCACGTCAAGTGAATTGGTGTCAGACCGTTATATTGAAGTGATGAATGCCGGCTTTCATGTGGTAACGCCTAATAAGAAATCTAACACTCGTGACTATGCTTATTATCAAGCTCTGCGCCAAACAGCGTTAACCCAACGTCGTCAATTTTTATATGAAACGACTGTAGGTGCAGGTTTACCGGTTATCGATAATTTGAAAAAATTGCTTTATGCCGGCGATAAGTTACATAAATTTAACGGCATTCTTTCGGGATCGTTATCGTATATATTCGGTATGCTCGATGAGGGTATGAGTTTATCTGAAGCAACAACAATTGCGCGTGAGAAGTGCTTTACTGAACCCGACCCTCGTGATGATTTAAGTGGTATGGATGTCGCTCGTAAAGTGTTGATCCTTGCTCGTGAGGTCGGCTTACCACTTGAGTTAAGTGATATTAATATCGAATCTGTTTTACCTGCCACATTTGACGACTCAGGTGATGTAAACCAATTTATGGCTAAATTACCTTCTTTAGATGCTGAAATATCTGCACGCGTGAATGCGGCTAAAGCCCAAGGTAAAGTATTGCGTTATGTTGGCCAAATTGATGAAGGCCAATGTTATGTAAGAATTGTTGAGGTTGATGCAACCGATCCTTTATACAGTGTTAAAGGCGGCGAAAATGCACTGGCATTTTATAGTCGCTATTATCAGCCAATTCCGTTTGTTCTAAGAGGTTATGGTGCAGGTACAGCGGTAACTGCCGCAGGTGCATTTGCTGATGTACTCAGAACCTTAAATTGGACTCGTGAGGTTGGGCTATGAATCAAGCGGTAAAGGTCAGTCAAGAAATGCTTATCGTATATGCTCCAGCGTCAATGGGAAATGTAGGCGTTGGATTTGATTTATTAGGCGCGGCATTAGCCCCAATTGATGGTTCACTCCTAGGTGATAGAGTGATGATCAGTGTTGCAGACACGGGTGTACACTTTAGTCAAACAGGTGAATGGGCTCATAAATTACCACCCGAAGGTAAAGATAACATTGTGTATCAGTGTGCAGAGTTCTTTTTGAATAAACTGCAACGTAAAGATGGTGTGGCGATTTGTTTAGAAAAAAACCTCCCAGTAGGCAGTGGTTTAGGTTCTAGTGCAAGCTCTGTTGTGGCAGCTCTTTATGCGTTAAATGAACATTTCGGCAACCCATTTGGTGAGCAAGCTTTACTGGGGTTAATGGGTGAATTTGAAGGTAAAATTTCCGGCAGTGTTCATTACGATAACGTTGCCCCCTGTTATTTGGGGGGTATGCAATTAATGCTCAATTCAAGCAATAAAGCCTGCGCGACTATTCCTAGCTTTGACAATTGGTATTGGGTGGTGGCTTATCCTGGTATTTCTTTATCTACCGCTAAAATGCGTGAGTTATTACCTGCAAAATATGATAAATCGGTCGCTATCGATTTTGGACGCTACTTAAGTGCTTTTGTACACGCGAGTTACCAGCAAGATGCACAATTGGCAATTGAAATGCTTAAAGATGTATTGGCAGAACCTTATCGTGCGGCGGCAATACCAGGTTATACCGATGCTCGAGCGGCATTGGCTGACTTAGGTATGTTAACGACCGGTATTTCGGGAAGCGGCCCAACGTTGTTTAGCGTTACAGACGATTTAGCCACGGCTGAAAAAGCCAAAGACTGGTTGATGCAACACTATATTTCACAGGCTGGCGGTTTTGCCCATGTGTGTAAATTAGATCAATTAGGTACCCGCTGCGTGTAACCGCAACTAGATATTATTTATTTGAAATTGAAAAAGGCAGTCGTAATGGAATTATATAATTTAAAACACCCATCACAGGTAGTAAATTTCAGTGAAGCAGTACAACTGGGATTAGGCAAAGACAGAGGGTTGTTTTTTCCAAAATCGATCCCTGTTTTAGCCGATATGGATGCCTTATTGGCATTGCCTTTTGCTGCAAGAAGCAAAAAAGTATTGGGTGCTTGGTTGGCCGATGAATTAGGTCAGGATAGCGTTGATAAACTTGTTGATAATGCGTTTACTTTTGATGTGCCGCTTACCAACGTTGACGAGAAGCGTGCTTGTTTAGAATTATTTCACGGCCCAACATTAGCATTTAAAGATTTTGGCGCTCGATTTATGGCTCAGTGTGTCAATTTACTTGCTGGTAATAAAAAGCTAACCATTCTCACTGCTACTTCGGGTGACACTGGTGCCGCAGTTGCTGACGCATTTTATGGTTTAGATAACGTCAATGTGATGGTGCTTTACCCAAAAGGTAAAATCAGTGAACTCCAAGAAAAAATGTTTACCACTCTAGGTAAGAATATTCACACCGTGGCGGTGAAATCAGACTTTGATGCCTGTCAGCATCTAGTAAAACAAGCATTTGACGACAGTGATGTACGTGACGGATTAGCATTAAACTCGGCTAACTCTATTAATATTAGCCGTTTATTAGCCCAGATTTGTTATTACTTTGAAGCCGTGGCACAAGCCAAAAAAGCTGGTAATGATGAGATTGTTTTGTCCGTACCCAGCGGTAATTTTGGTAATTTAACGGCGGGTTTGTTTGCTAAAGCCATGGGATTGCCAATCAAACGTTTTATTGCTGCCACCAATAGTAATGATACGGTGCCTCGTTATTTGCAAGAGGGAGCATGGCAGCCACATAAAACGGTAGCAACCATGTCAAATGCGATGGATGTATCTGAACCGAGCAATTGGCCACGTGTTGAAGCCATATGTGAACAAATGGGTTGGCCGCTATCGTTAGTGACGGGCATTGCATTGTCTGAAACAGATACCGCTGCCGCGTTAGCTCAACTGTATCAAGCTGGGTATCTTTCTGAGCCTCATGCGGCGATTGCAGCACATGCATTAACTTTGGGCTTAACAGGTAACGAAAGCGGAATATTTCTTGGTACAGCTCATCCTGCTAAGTTTAAAGATGTCGTAGATAAACAGTTGTCTATTAATTTACCTTTACCACCAGAGTTAGCTGCGGTTGCACACAAGCCTATTTTATCAGCTGAGTTTGCCGCGGATTTTGATGTGCTTAAAGCACATATGTTTAAGGTGCTAGCGTAATCCAGCAACACTATTTGGAGTGAACTACGCTCAAGATCTTCTCAATACTAATATGATAAAACATTTATACCATTTCCATTAATTATGTGACCAATCAGAGTCACTCAGACTGTCCAGTTTGAGGCGCATTGTTGAAATAATGGTATTCCCTTTTAAGACAATGCAACAAAGAAATGGACAGTCTGAGCGCCTCCTGCAAGGCGGGTTTCTGTGCCTTCTATACTGCTTAATAGCATTTTGACGTAGAGCAACTATGCCTACAATGCTATTACTTGCCTAGAAGACACAGAACTCCCGCTGAATGACCAGATAATTAGTGGAATTGGTATTAATACTCGGATGACTGGTGTTAGGTGTTTTTTTATATTCCAATATTATGATCTTGGTCATACCTCATTTTGTAGATCCTAGTGTAGATTAGAAAAAACGAGAATGTTGGCTATTATTTATACATGAGTATTGATTACCGAAATGACTGGAGAAGGTTATGTTGCAACGTCTAATGCGCGATCATAAACATATTGCCATTTTGTTGAATATCCTTTCAGATAAATTGACTCGATTAGCCGATGGGAATGGGGTTAATTTCAATCTTGTCAGGGATATTGTTGAGTACATGCAAGGTTATGCAGAACACAGTCACCATCCCCTAGAGGATATTATTTTTGATTATTACAGCAATAAAGCTGGCTTAGCGAATTGTGGTCAATTATATAACGAGCATCATCGATTGGCTGAAGCATCTGGATCGCTTATCTACAGTTTAAATATGATTTTGTCTGATGTGGTTATTTCTCGTGAAAAACTGATAAAAGACTTAAAGGATTATATCCAATTGCAGCAATTGCATATGGAATATGAGGAACGGGAGGTTTTTCCGCTTTTTGTCAGTACGTTAGACGATAACGATTGGGACAGGGTTGCAATCTTATGTCAGCAGCGTTTAGTTGATGATCCGCTTTTTAATGATAATGATAAATCCATGTTTGAGGACCTGCGAGCTCACATCGACAGGGTTGATAAGCCTTTTTAACCCTAAGCGACGGGTGTCAGAATAACAAAAAGAGCGCAATATGTGCTCTTTTTATGTGATGTTAGCGACAATCAAAGATTGTGCATTTGGATCATTAGAGAACTAATGTACTAACATCGAAATCGAATGAATCATCGATATCTTGCAATTCCTTGAGTAAACGTTGTTTGTCTTTAATGGCTTCAATTTCACGCCATTTACGTTTCTTGGACGAGCTTTTTGAGCGGCTTGGTCTTTCAACAACTTCGTCTAGCGCACCACCATAGTCTAATCGATCCATGGTAACCTCCCTTGTTATTATGATGTCTCTGCACAAATAAGTATCATATTTCAACTATAGGGTGCAACACTTGTGTTGCATTTACGTTACCAAAACATCACGTTTTAGTGAATATCGACTATATACAACAATAAAACACAGGTTTTACCTAGTTATATTCGATTTTCGTTAATTAAAATAATCACTTGAAGATGAGTTTTTGTCGTTATTTCGATGCGCTGAAATACGTTATCTGAACAGTTATAACATTGAGGTTTAAACAACACCTTATTCGGTTTGTTTTTACTTATGCCTTGCTTACAGTTTATTGGATGTCATGAGGTTGGCTGATTTTAGAGATTTTTTGTAGTTGAAGTTAAGGAGGGGAGTTCGTGCAAGCTAATAAAAATGCCGCTCAGGTTAAGTGAGCGGCATTATTCATTCACGGTACAAATAGGAGCAAACCTGCGAGTTAAAGTTTACCTTGACGATAAATATTCACTAATGCATTACTTGATGCGTCTAACTCTGTTGCATCTTGCTTAGCACCAATTCGCTCGAGTACATCATTGCCTAGCTGTTTACCGAGCTCAACACCCCATTGATCAAATGAGTTTATTTGCCATATTGCACCTTGTACGAATGTACGGTGTTCGTATAGCGCAATTAACGCACCTAACGTTGTAGGGGTTAGCTTGTCCATCAATAAGGTATTGCTTGGCTTATTGCCGGACATGACTTTATGTTTCGCGATAAGCGCTTTTTCTTGATCATCAAGCTTACTGCTACCTAGCTCAGATAATGCTTCACCGTAAGTACGCCCTTGCATTAATGCTTGGGTTTGACCAAAGCAGTTTGATGCAAGTTGATCATGATGCTCGCCCAAAGGATTATGGCTTTGCAGTGGCATTATAAAGTCGGCAGGAATTAATGCCGTACCTTGGTGTAGCAACTGGTGATAGGCGTGTTGACCATTGGTTCCTTCGCCGCCCCAAATAACAGGACCAGTACTGTAATCTACATCGCTACCATCAAGAGTGACAGACTTACCGTTACTTTCCATATCTAGCTGTTGGAAGTAGGCGGGCAAACCACGTAAATAATGGTCATAGGTTAAAATCACATGTGATTGAGCACCATGGAAATTGCCATATAGCACAGATAACATCGCCATGATGACAGGCATATTTTGTGCTAACGGAGCCGATGCAAAGTGTTCATCCATTTGGTGAGCACCGTCGAGCAAGGCTTTGAAGTTATCCATGCCGACAAGTAACGCAATAGGCAAACCAATTGCAGACCATAATGAGTAACGGCCACCAACCCAATCCCACATTGGGAAAATGTTGTTTGCATCCATACCGAAATCAGTCGCTTTAGCTACGTTAGATGTAACCGCTACAAAGTGTTGAGCAATATCTTGCTGCGTTGCACCTTGTGCTAAAAACCACTCTTTTGCGCTTAATGTATTTGTTAGCGTCTCTTGAGTGCCAAATGACTTAGATGACATAACAAATAACGTGGTTTCGGCATTTAAACCTTTAAGCTTCTCACAAATGGATGATGCATCAACGTTGGCAACAAAGTGGCAATTAAGCCCCGCTTGCCAATATGGTCTTAGTGCTTGAGAGACTATCTTCGGCCCAAGAAATGATCCGCCAATGCCAATACTCACAATGTCAGTAATTGATTTGCCGGTATAGCCTTTCCATTGACCAGATTGCACTGATTCAACAAATCCAGCCATCTTACTCAAGGTTTGTTGTACTTCGGGTACGATATCAGCGCCTTCAGCTATGATTTTTTGATCAGCTTTGCTTCTAAGAGCAGTGTGCAATACTGAGCGCTGCTCAGTATTGTTAATCACGTCGCCTTTAAACATCGCGGTAATTTTTTCGCTTAAGTTTGCTTCATTCGCCAGTGAAAAAAGTAGCTCAAGTGTGTCATCGTTGATACGGTTTTTAGAATAATCTAAAAATAGTCCACATGCTTTAACACTCATTTGCTCGAAACGTTGTGGGTTTTGAGCAAAGAGTTCACGCATATGGGGCAACTGGCTTGTATGAGCCTGTAATGCTTTCCACGTCGTACTTTGAGTGAGTTTTGTCACGAGTAAAATCTCCAACTAGCTTAATTTGGTTTTTAACATCACTTCTAGTTTGCCTTGGTCGATAGCAAAGTTACGAATACCTTCGGCCAATTTATCAACGGCCATTGGATCTTCGTTAAATGCCCAGCGGAACTGTTCTTCAGTTAATGCTGTTGGTGCTGCAACGGTTGATGTTGTAGCAACAAGCTTGCGGCTAATCGTTACATCACTGTTTGCCAATTCTTCTAAAAGTGCAGGGCCAATGGTTAAGCGATCACAACCAGCCAGCTCAATAATTTCACCGATGTTTCTAAAGCTTGCACCCATCACAACTGTGTTGTAACCGTGTTGCTTGTAGTAGTCATAGATTTCTGTCACAGAAACAACACCAGGGTCGGTTTGAGCGGTGTAATCTTGACCAGTGTCTTTCTTATACCAATCTAAAATACGGCCAACAAAAGGAGAAATAAGATAAACACCGGCTTCAGCACAGGCTCTTGCTTGGGCAAAGCTAAATAGTAAGGTTAAGTTACAGTTAATACCTTCTTGTTCTAGCTCTTTTGCTGCGCAAATGCCTTCCCAAGTTGAAGCCAACTTAATTAAAATGCGAGATTTGTCGATACCCGCTTCTTTGTAAAGCTTGATTAGCTTATGCGCTTTATCAATTGAACGTTGTTTATCAAAAGACAGACGAGCATCAACTTCTGTAGAAATACGGCCTGGTACTATTTTTAAAATTTCAACACCGATATTTACCGCGAGCTTATCACCGGCATCTTCAATTTGTTGAGCGATATTGCTGCTCTGTGTTTTAGACCATGCAATGGCATCATCAATAAGCGGTGCATATTCTGGAATTTGAGATGCTTTTAAGATTAATGATGGGTTGGTGGTCGCATCTTCAGGCTGATAACGCTTTATTGCTTCTATGTCGCCGGTATCAGCAACGATGGTAGTGAATGATTTGAGTTGCGCGAGTGTGTTAGCCATGAAAATTTCCTCTCGGTAAGCAATTAATATAGAACTATATCTTTATTAGAAGCGATTTTAAGGATTATTCCAACTTAATTTGTAAAAAAATTACGAAATAACCCCTGTTTTTCGCTCGATTTCGGCTGATATTGTTGCTAAATAGACAGAATTGGTTAACCAAATAGAAAGGGGCTTGCAACTCAATCACTGCAACGTCAGTGGATATCACTGTTTTACGAAATTTAGGTTGTTCTGAAAATAAAAAAGCCGCTGCAAGCAGCGACCTTTAAAGTGTAGCGTAATATTGTAACTATTAACGCATTACTGGACGTTTTTCAGTACCAGTAACAATCGCTTCGATGCGACGGTTAACACGGTTAGCTTCAGCTGAGCTACCTTGCATAACTGGTTTAGTTACGCCATAACCCATAGAGCTGATACGAGTACTGTTGATACCGTACTTAGTATTTAATGAGTTTGCAACGGCTACTGCACGACGCTCTGAAAGCTTCATGTTGTAAGCAGCTTTACCTACGTTAGACGCGTGGCCTTCGATAGATACAGTGTGCTGTGGGTATTTAGTTAAGTGGTCTGCTAGTTTTTCTAAATCAGCAAATGAACCTGCACGGATTTCAGCTGAATCATTAGCAAATAAAATGCCACCTAAGTCATACTTAGTAGTAACGTTTTCGTAAACAGTACAACCAGTAGCATCAACTTTATGAGTCATTGGTGTGTCTGGACACTTGTCGATGTTGTTTGTTACACCGTCTTTGTCAGCATCGCCAGGAGCGGCAACAACAGCAGCTACAACAGGAGCCGCGGCAACAGGAGCTGCAGCAGCAGTACCAAAGCGATAGCTTAATGCTAATCCCCAGTAGTTACTGTCCATTTGTAAATTGTTTAATACCTTAGCGTCCATGTTTTCATAACGACGGTATTTTGCTTGAAGCTTAAGATTGTCAGTAAAGTTATAACCAACACCAGCGCCAAGGAATAAAGCAATTCCAGAGTCGCTTAAATTCACGCCGTTAAATTTCTGGTCGTTTTCTAGGATATAGCTGTAGGTACCTACTTCTGATGAAAGGCTCCATTTGTCAGCTATAGGATGAAAACCTACGATACCAACGCTAACACCTGAAGCGCCAACATCATATTTGCGGTTATCATTACCAGTCCAATCAGCGTTACCTAAATCACGGTAACCTAATTCAATACCGATATATTCATTAAATAAGTAACCACCAAACACATCCCAAGCATATGGGTCATCGTCACCACATGTTAGTGCGTTGTCGCAATTTTGTTGATAATCGTTAATACCTAAACCACCACCAACATACCAAGGCGTTAGGCCTTCAGCTGCAGAAGCTGCGAAAGGTAACATAGAGGTGAGTAATACTACTTTTAATGTGTTCTTCATCATATTTTTTAGTCCATTGTTATTTTACTCCACCATACATGCATGTAACGGAGTTGTTAGGGTCATGCATTACTGACACTTAGCGTGGTGATTCTTTGTAATATAGTCAGCGGCGCAATTATGGGCTGTAATTAGATGTTTTTCCATAGTAAAAAGGATTAATATTTTGTAATGGTGAATTAAAAACCACAGTTGAAATGATGATGTTGAAACGAAAAACCAAATAAAAACAATTGGTAACGATGATTGTTTAGAATCTCGGGTGATTGAAAAATAATTGTAAATATCGTCTTTATTTTTAATAAGTTACTCAAAGACACCTTAATTTATCGATATCTTTGGTATTTGTAAAAAAAAATACGCCATTAAGGCGTATTTTTATTAGTAATAAAGACTCAAATTAACGCGTCCAAACCCAGTTTTCAATTTCTTCAGGATCTACACCGTTAGCTTTAATGTAGTTCTTATGGTCAACCAGACGTTGCAACATGTCGGTAGTGATGGTCACATGTTGTGATTCATCAATTACGCCTTGCTGGAACAATTTGTACGCCATATCGATAACTAAGTGGTAGCGAGATGTTCCGTTACGTACACCCATATCAAATGGTGTTGTTGTTGAACCTTCTTCTTCATAACCTTTAATGCGGAAACGACGGTTACCTTTATAGTCAAATACTAACTTTTTGATGGTATTTGGATATCCATGGTAGTTAAAGACAACGCCTTTATCTTCAGTGAATACTTCATCCATCATCCAAGGTTTGCTTTGGAACTCAAGGCTGCCTAAACCACTGCTGTGTAGCTCTGATACACTGACGAAACGGATACGTACACGTGGTAATATTTCACGAATGAGTACCAATGAAGCCATACATTCTTGAGTCGCGTAATCACCGCAGCCTGCTAAAACAACATCAGGATTATTATCAGATGCAAAATCCCACACCATCATGCCGTCTTTCGCTTGCTTACGGGCTTCATCAAGTGACAACCATTGTGGTAGTGACTTTTTACCCGCAACAATGATGTTCAATTTATCACGATCGGCATACGCTTTTTCGGTATAAACTAAGGTGCTGTTAGCATCTGCTGGTAAATAAGCAGAGATAATGTTTGGGTGCTTCTCAAGCATAGCGCCTAGGAAAGACGGATTTTGGTGAGAATAACCGTTGTGATCTTGACGTTCTAGTAACGAAGACAGTACCACGTTACAGGCTGGAATTGGCTTACGAAAATGGATGTCTTGGCTAGCATGCACATACTTACAGTATTGATCAGCCATTGAAGATACAACTTGAGAGAACGCCTCATAAGTTGGGAACATACCGTGACGGCCTGTTACTGTGTATCCGTGTAGCATACCAAAAAGTAAGTTTTCAGATAGCAACTCAATGACACGACCGTCGCGAGACATATCTTCATCCCAGCTCTCAATTGGCCACTGCCAAGCGCGGTCTGTTTCTTCAAATACAGCTTGTAACTGGTTTGAGTAAGTTTCGTCAGGGCTGAAGATACGTAAGTTGCGTTGATCGCGGTTTAGTTTGAATGCATCACGCATCCATTGACCCATTTTTAACATTGAGAAACCACGTTGACCACGTGGCGTTTCAGCACCATAACCTAATTTAGTTAAATCAGGGTTAGCGAGTGCACGCACCACTTCACCACCGTAGCTTAGACGTTGACGGCCACAGCATAAGTCTTTTGGCGGTACTAATGATAAAATGTCTTTATCAAATACTAATTCGCCATCAGCGGTAGTTTGCACTAGTTCATCAAACTTATAGCTTGCTAACCATTGATCAAGCGCGTCTAAATGACCTTTGTCGGTTGCACAGTTATTGACGATAACTTGGTGAGATTCGCAGTTGCCTTCAAGCTTTTTACCTGCATATTCAGAAGTACCGGTCCAACCTTTCGCAGTTCTCATTAAGATAACAGGCCAGCGTGGCTTAACAACATCTTCGCCAGAACGAGCACGACGTTGAATATCGGTAATCATGTCATAAGATAAATCCATCGCAGCGATCATCTGTTCATAGATGTCGGCTTCTAGTTCATCGTCAACAATGATTGGGTGGTAACCAAGACCACGGAATTCTAAATCAAGTTCTTCATGGCTCATACGACCCATACGAGTAGGACCTGAAATTTTGTAGCCGTTGATATGAACGATAGGTAGAACTGCGCCGTTATGCTCAGGAGAGACTAAACGGTTTGCATACCAAGATGCCGCGAGTGGGCCAGTTTCTGCTTCGCCATCACCAATTAAACAGGCTGCGATAAGGTTAGGGTTATCGAGTACAGAACCCCAAGCGACAGACAATGAATAACCTAGTTCACCACCTTCAAGGATTTGTCCAGGGGCTTCTGGATTAGCGTGTGATGGGTAACCATATGCCGCTGAGAATTTTTTACAGATATCTTCGATGCCTGTTTCTGTAAACGGGATCGTATCTGGATAAAAATGGCTTAAAGAACCTTCCATAAATAAGTTTGCTTGAACAGCAGGGAAGCCATGGCCAGGACCAACAAGGTAAATGAATTCACGATTATGTTTAACAATAAGGCGGTTAACGTTAGCGTAGACAAAGTTGATACCAGGACATGTACCCCAGTGCCCAAGAAGGCGAGGTTTAATGTCTGTATGCTGTAAAGAACGTTTGTAAAGTACGTTTTGCTTTAGATAAATTTGTGAAGTAGCAAGGAAGTTAGTTGCTCTTACATATTTTTTTAGTGCTGTGATCTCATTTGAGTTAGTCATAGTGACCTCGATTAAAAGTGAAAATATTTAATTAACTTTCTTGGAGAACACTTTATTCGTAATTTAGTTACAATAATGTGGCCTTTATCTAACTTTTGAGTAATGAATTTGATGTTAGATCGCACTTTTAACCATTACCGGGCTAACTGCTTGAAATTTAGTAACGATTTATCGACGCTTTATGAATAGAGCATTAATAACAGAAATGATAAAGTGTGACAGGGATCACTTGCGGTCTTTTGTTTTATTTGTGTTATCTGAACGTGTCATTTACTTAAGTAAAATATCTGGTAGGTAACATGCTTTTAGCATTCAAGGACCTCACAAAACAATCCCTATGAATATGCATCCTTTAGCTTTTATAATGACTAATTAATGTTGATATTTTTATACGGTAAAACGTTTAACGCAAAACAGTTTGCACAATGACGTGCTCAGTCTGTTTATGACGAGATTAATATTCGGGTCTAAACCTGAAATAAAAAATAACCTTATAACGGGGAAGATAAAACAATATGGCAATGTTAGAAACGATTGTTAATTTCATGAACAGTTTGCTTTGGGGCAAATTGTTAGTTTATGGGCTGGTGGGTGCAGGTCTGTTTTTTACTATTCGCCTGGGCTTTATACAGATAACCCATTTTGTTCATGGTATCAAAGTGTTGGCCATAAGCCGTCGCCCAGGTAAGCACGGGCTGTCATCATTTCAGGTTTTCTGTACCAGCATGGCTGCACGTGTCGGTGCCGGTAATATGGCCGGTGTTGCGGTTGCCATTGGCACCGCAGGTCCAGGCGCAGTATTTTGGATGTGGGCTATTGCCGTCTTGGGTATGGCTACGGCTATGATTGAGTCAACACTGGCACAGGTTTATAAAGTTAAAGATGGCGACGGCCAATATCGTGGCGGTCCTGCTTATTATATGGAAAAAGGCTTAGGACAACGTTGGATGGGGGTGTTGTTCTCGTTCTTCTTAATCTTGGCATTTGGTTTAGTGTTTAATGCCGTACAAGCCAATACCATTACCGGTGCGATGACTCAAGTATTTGGGTTCGAACCCATCTATGTTGGTATCGGCATTGTGATATGCAGTGCATTTGTGATTGTTGGTGGGTTAAAGAAAGTCGCTAAAGCCTCTGAGTTAATCGTACCCGTGATGGCAATTGCATATATTGCTATCGCTTTCGTCGTCGTTGCGATGAATATTGAAAAACTGCCAGATGTATTTATGCTCGTGATAAACAGTGCATTTGGTTGGCAAGAAGCCGCTGCTGGTGGTATTGCCTATAGTGTTGCTCAAGCAATGCAAGCCGGTATTGCACGTGGCCTGTTCTCAAATGAGGCGGGCATGGGCAGTGCGGCAAACGTTGCCGCAAGTGCTTCGCCAAATCCTAATCACCCAGCTTCACAAGGTTTTGTGCAAATGATGGGGGTGTTTGTAGACACTATCGTGATTTGTACCGCTACCGCGGCAATTATTTTACTTTCTGGTGATTCCGCCGCAGGTTCTGACGGTATTGCCAAAACCATTAGTGCATTAACAAGCCATGTTGGCGATTGGGGTGGGGCATTTATTGCTTTTGCTATTTTGTTGTTTTGTTTCACATCGATTATTGCTAATTACTCATACGCTGAAACTAACGTAATGTTTTTGTCTGGTAACAGCAAAAAAGCCTTACCTGTGTTCCGTTTAGTGGTTTTGGCCATGGTGATGTTCGGTTCTATGGCAAAAATTAGTTTAGTCTGGGATTTAGCGGATGTCTCAATGGGCTTGATGGCGATAGTTAATTTAGTGGCATTAGTTTTGTTATCTGGTTTAGCGGTAAGAGTGATTAATGATTATCGTGAGCAAATCGATGCAGGCATTGACCCTAAGTTTGATACCAGTAAATTCCCTGAATTAGCCGATCAGTTAGAAGAAAAAATTTGGCCGAGTTCTGCTGACGCGGTTAAAAAATAATATTTACCTATTAAGGTAATCGAAAAAACCATGCTACTTCGGCATGGTTTTTTTATGTCAGTTCAGTATCATAAAGCCATGATTTTATTTGGAGTGCACTTATGCTGGTTTTAATCTCACCTGCTAAAACATTGGATTTCGACAATCCTCCCATCACCAATACGTTTACTCAAGCGACTTTGTTGAAGCAAAGCCAAGAATTGATCGACGTGTGTCGAGAGTTAACGCCAATGGACATTGCCAGCTTAATGAAAGTGAGCGACAACATTGCCGGATTAAACGCCGCACGCTTTGCCGACTGGCAGCCTCCCTTTACGTTAAAAAATGCCAAGCAGGCTATTTTTGCTTTCAGAGGGGATGTTTACACCGGATTTGATGCCGACCATTTATCTGATCCACAAATTAGTGCGAGCCAAAAACATTTGCGAATTTTGTCTGGTTTGTACGGTTTGCTTAAACCTCTAGATTTAATTCAACCGTATCGCCTAGAAATGGGCACCAAGTTGGCAAACCCTCAAGGCAATAATCTTTATAATTTTTGGGGCGAAACCATTACTGAAGAAGTTAATAAAGCATTAAAAGAGCAGGGTGACGATATTATTGTTAACTTAGCATCGAATGAATATTTTAAATCTATTAAGGTTAAACAACTCGCTGGGCAGCTAATTACACCTGTATTTAAAGACTGTAAGAATGGTCAATTTAAAGTGATCAGTTTTTATGCAAAAAAAGCGCGTGGCTTGATGGCCCGCTATATTGTAGATAAGCAGCCTAAAAGCATTGAGCAGTTAACTCAGTTTGATCTTGAAGGGTATTACTACAACAAAGCGCTATCCACTCCGACAGAACCCGTGTTTTTACGCGATGAACAAAAATAAGCAGAGCTTTCTACCTTGTAATCTATGTTCATTCAGTGCAAATAGACAACAAAAAGCCCTTAGTTAAACGTTAACTAAGGGCTTTTTTTCGTTGGTGCTGTTAACTCATTATGTGCTTAATGCTGAATTTCTTTTTGCTTAATCGGTCTTAAGTCAATTTCTGACTGTGCCATCATATAAGCAAACTGAGCATATGCAGCTGCACTTTGCGCGAGCTTTTTAGGATCAATTTTATCCAGGGTATCATTCGGTGTGTGATGATAATCAAAATAGTCGGTACCATCTTGATTGAGTGATGCCACAGGTACACCGAGTGCTGGCATAATGGACACATCAGGCCCACCGGATGCTTCATTATTACCTAATTGCACGCCAAATAACGTCATCGCCGAGTGCTCTTGTTTCACTTGCTCAAAGGTATCTGGATTAACGTTAAAATCGATTTTATACACAGGACCTGCGCCAAAGTCAGATTCTGCGGCAATATAGTGTTTATCTAACTCATCAGCATGTTGTTCTGCATACGCTTTAGCACCAACGATACCGACTTCTTCGGCGGCAAATAACACCACTCTAATTGTGCGGGCCGGTTTTTGTGGTAAGTCTAAAATCAGTTTAGCCGCCGTGGTGACAATGGCGACACCAGCACCATCATCAATTGCGCCCGTGCCTTCATCCCATGAATCTAAATGTGCACCAATTAGCACGATCTCATCAGGTTTAGTGCTACCGGTTACTTCGGCAATCACGTTATATGATGTCGCTATGCCTTGATTTTCAGAAGTCATATTTAATGACAACACGATATTAGGATCGCGCTTTAGCATGGCATTAATTAAATCGGCATCAGGATTAGACATGGCCGCAGCAGGAATTTTTGGGATCCCTTCTTCATAACGCATCATGCCTGTGTGAGCCATTCTGTCATGATCAGTACCAATCGAGCGGATCACAATGGCCACCGCGCCTTTTTCAGCCGCCGCCACCGCACCACGTGAACGTCCGCCAACACTTTCGCCGTAACCTTTACCAGAAATATGACGTTCAGTTTTATGATCGATAAAGACGATTTTGCCTTCTATACGACCTGGAGAGGCATTTTGCAGTTCTTCTAGGCTTTCAAAACGCACGATAGAGGCTTGAATACCATTAACTGGCGTAGCTACGCTGCCGCCAAGCGCGGTAACCACTAACGGTTGCTCATAAGGTGACACGATACTGGCATGGGCTGAGCCGCGTGACCAAGCCGGAACTTGTACCGACTCTTTATAAACTTTATCGAACCCCATTAGCCAAAGCTTTTCCATGGCCCAATCGACAGCGACGATATCTTTATCGGTTCCAGCTAATCGAGGTCCAACTTCTACGGTAAGCGATTCTACAATGTCGTAGCTTAAATGTGACGATAACGCCTGCTTAGCTAATTGTTGGCTAATTTGAGCATCATCGGAGTTATTAATCACCAATGTTGGCGTTGTGGTTCTAACTGGCGAAATGGTTTGACAGCCAATCAATGCGACAAAAATGGCGCCGACGAGGCTTGCCGTTTGAAAGTTTTTCATGAGTTTCCTTTGATTATTTTAGCTAAGTCTCACTTTTTACAACAATCTACCAAAAAGTGTGCTTTATGTCCCGACTCTATTTGTAAGGGAACGCTATATTAGTGCGGGGTTAGATTTAGGAGAACATACTCGTGATGAATATAGAAAAAATGCAGCATCAAGCAGATCATGCAGTAGTGTTGCTAAAAGCATTAGCAAATGAACGTAGATTGTTTATTTTGTGCCACCTTCTTAATGAGGGTGAAATGTGTGTCGGAGAAATGAACAAAAAATTGGGATTGAGCCAGTCGGCCTTATCTCAACATTTAGCATGGCTTCGAAAAGATAATTTAGTGTGTACTAGGAAAGAAGCACAGACCGTTTTTTATTCATTAAAGAGTGATGAGGTAAAAGAGCTGATCCAAGTGCTAAATAATATGTATTGCCATTAATATCATCTCACGAACGTCTTAATGAATTACTCATTAAGACGTTTCGCGTTTATGCGTGAGCAAGAGCCTATCAATTTTTACCCGTCCTTTAATCATATCTATGTGTACGCTATCAACTCAAAACGTCAGTGAAAGGTGCTTATACCCGTCTCAACCAAGACGCTAACTCAGCATTGACTTCATTCTGTCATTCAAATCTACAACATTGATAATTTCTATTCGTTCAATCAACGTATACATCCTTGAATAACGCAAGGATGAAACTGGCTGGTTGTAGCTAATTTTACAAGGGAAGGTTCGTAATGCGTAAATTGCGGTTACATGTTTAGATGGGGAATTTAAGATATAAAAAAACCGGCCTAAGCCGGTTTTTTAAAATCTTAAATCGTAAGAGTTAAGCAACTAGTGCTTTGATTCTTGCGTTTAAGCGTGCCTTTTGACGAGCAGCTTTATTCTTGTGAATAAGGCCTTTAGTCGCCATACGGTCAACAATTGGTTGTGCAGTAGCGAATGCTTCTGTAGCCGCTTTATGGTCACCACTTTTGATAGCAGCGATGACTTTTTTAACGTATGTACGTAACATAGAGCGACGACTAGCGTTATGCTGGCGACGCTTTTCAGACTGAAGCGCGCGCTTCTTTGCAGACTTGCTATTAGCCAAGGTGCAACTCCTAAAAACTGGATTTGATACTTTTAAAGGCCGAGGAATATGCCTGTTTTTCGTCGTCTTGTCAACGACTACAATTGAATATTTATCATAAAGATAAATTAATCCAACCTAGCATGCCTATCTTCAACCCAACTCGTGTAATATGTGGCGCAATTCTACCAGCTCTTGTGCCTGTGTGACAGAGCTAGAATCGAATATTTATATAAATCCCATCAATTTTGTTAGAAGTGACCGTAAGTCTGGGGGCTGTTTGAGCAAAAAATTATTTAAATCAGGTCTAATTGTGAGTGTTATGACACTGATTTCGCGAGTATTAGGTTTAGTTCGCGACGTGGTGATTGCTAATTTAATGGGTGCAGGTAGCAGTGCTGATGTATTTTTCTTTGCCAATAAAATCCCTAATTTTTTAAGGCGCTTATTTGCCGAAGGTGCTTTTGCTCAAGCTTTTGTGCCTGTGTTAACCGAATATCAAGAAAAAATGACACCAGAAGACACACGCGAGTTGATCGGTAAGGTCGCGGGTACCTTAGGTGTGTTGGTTACCATTGTGACTTTGTTTGGTGTTATTTGTTCTCCTGTCTTGGCAGCGTTGTTTGGTGGCGGCTGGTTTTTAGACTGGTTAAATGACGGCCCTAATGCGGAAAAGTTCGAGTTAGCATCATTAATGCTAAAAATTACCTTTCCTTATCTTTGGTTTATTACCTTTACTGCTTTGGCCGGTTCCATATTAAATACTCGAGGCCGGTTTGCGGTATCGGCATTTACTCCTGTGTTCTTAAATGTCGCGATTATTGCAGTTGCGATGTGGTATGCACATACGCTTGAAAACCCAGAAATAGGTTTAGCGTGGGGCGTGTTTGCGGGTGGTTTGATACAGTTTTTGTTCCAAATCCCTTTCTTGATCAGAGAGAAAGCGTTAGTTAAACCTTCTTGGGGTTGGCACCATCCTGGTGTAGTAAAAATCAGAACGCTAATGATCCCCGCGTTGTTTGGTGTGTCGGTTTCGCAAATTAATTTATTGTTTGATACCTTTATCGCCAGTTTTTTAATGACAGGTTCAATTAGTTGGTTGTATTACGCAGACCGATTACTAGAGTTTCCGTTGGGGCTATTTGGTATTGCCATTGCGACCGTCATTCTGCCAGCGTTATCACAAAAGCATGTGAATGCAGAGGGCAGCGGTTTTAATCAAACAATGGATTGGGGCGTTAAAGCCATCATGCTGTTAGGCGCACCGGCGATGTTAGGGTTAATTATTTTAGCCAAACCCATGTTAATGGTGCTGTTTATGCGCGGCGCATTTACGATTAATGATGTTGAAATGGCGTCATACAGTTTAGTGGCTTATGGCTGTGGTTTGCTTAGCTTTATGATGATTAAGGTGTTAGCGCCAGGTTATTACTCACGCCAAGACACCAAAACACCCGTTAAATACGGCATCATTGCCATGGTAAGTAATATGGTGTTTAACCTCATTTTTGCTATTCCATTTGGTTATGTTGGCTTAGCCATTGCGACATCAATGTCTGCATTATTAAATGCTGGGTTACTCTATCGCGGCTTACACCGTGCTGGGGTATATAAAATGACTCGCCAGACTTTATTTTTTACCGGTAAAGTCATTATTTCAACAGCATTCATGACAGCGGCCATCCTTTATTTTATGCCGCAAGTCAGTGAATGGCTTGAGTGGCAGACGTTTGAACGTATGATGATGTTAATTGAACTTATTGTAGGCGGCGCACTCGTTTACCTGTTGAGTTTATTAATGCTTGGCGTTCGTCCTTGGAAAATTAAACGCAGTGCATAAATAGCGACACTCACTCAGTGACGTAAATTAACATTCAAACAATGGTAGATGCGCCAAAATGGCGTTAATAAACTGAGCTGTAAACTCGCATCTAACATTGGTTTGGGTATATAATCTGCCGATTTACAATTGGCAGTTATTGAGTGCAATGGAATTAATCCGCGGTATACACAATATTTTACCTTCTCATCATGGTTGCGTTTTAACTATTGGGAATTTTGACGGTGTCCATCGTGGCCATGCGCAGGTGATAAGCAATTTAGTTAATAAAGCGCATCATTTTCAACTGCCTGCTACGTTAATGACTTTTGAGCCTCAGCCTCAAGAACGTTTTCGTGGTGCAGATGCTCCGGCTCGTTTAAGTCTTTTACGCGATAAAATTAGGTTACTTGACGAGCTCAAAGTTGATCAGTTGTTGTGTATAAATTTTACTGCCGCTTTTGCCAATCAACCTGCAGAAGCCTTTATTGAAGACTTACTGGTTAAAAAACTTGGTGTTAAGTACCTGGTTGTCGGTGATGACTTTTGTTTTGGCCGAGGCCGGGCTGGCAATTTTAACATGCTGGTTGAGGCGGGTAAAAAGTTTGGGTTTACCGTTGTCAGCACTCAAAGTTTTATGGTGGGATCGCTAAGGGTGAGTTCTACTGCCGTTCGAGAGCACCTTGCACTTGGGCATTTAGAGCAGGCAAGACGCTTATTAGGGCATCCATTCATATTAAGTGGCCGTGTTGCTCATGGGCAAAAATTGGGCCGCACGATTGGGTTCCCTACGGCAAATATTGCGTTAAAGAGAAATGTGGTTCCGGTGCGCGGCGTGTTCGCTGTGCGTTTATATTGGGATGGCAGTGATGTATATGAAGGCGTTGCCAATGTGGGTTTTAGACCGACAGTGAATGGGCAAACCTGCAGATTAGAAGTCCATTTGTTTGATTTTTCCGGTGACTTATACGGCAAACGAGTGGAAGTAGAATTAGTAGCAAAAATCCGTGATGAACAACCTTTTGAATCATTGGATGCGCTAAAAAAACAAATTTTAAATGATGCGAACGAAGCTCGCGCTTTGTTTAGCAACGATGCTAGCTGAAACTAATCAGCTTTAATAACGGTATGGGATCAATGAGCGACTATAAATTTACTTTGAATTTGCCGGAAACTGAGTTTCCGATGCGCGGTAATTTGGCAAATCGCGAGCCAGAAATGTTAAATCGTTGGACGGAAGACGGGCTGTATCAACAGATCCGCGATAGCCGTACTGGTCGTAAACCTTTCATTTTGCATGACGGCCCTCCATACGCTAATGGCAGCATTCATATTGGTCACTCTGTAAATAAAATTCTTAAAGACATTATTATTAAGTCTAAAACCATGTCAGGTTTTGACGCACCTTATATTCCTGGTTGGGATTGTCACGGTTTACCGATTGAACTGAAAGTAGAGCAAAAAGTCGGTAAGCCAGGGGTTAAAATTTCTGCAGCAGAATTTCGTGAAGAATGCCGTAAATATGCCGCCACTCAAGTTGAAGGTCAGCGTGACGACTTTATTCGTTTAGGTGTACTAGGCGACTGGCAAAATCCATATTTAACTATGGATTTTTCAACTGAAGCCAATATTGTTCGCTCGTTAGCCAAAGTGATTGAAAGTGGTCATTTGCATAAGGGTGTTAAACCTGTCCATTGGTGTACCGACTGTGGTTCAGCACTTGCAGAAGCCGAAGTTGAATACGAAGACAAAACCTCTCCAGCCATCGATGTTGCTTTTTTTGCCGTTGATGCTGCTGCCGTAGCGGCTAAGTTTGGTGTTGAAAATTACACTAAACCGGTTGCAATGGCTATTTGGACCACAACGCCATGGACTATACCTGCTAACCGCGCGCTATCACTTAGCCCTGAGTTAGATTACAGCTTGGTTGAATTTGTGAAAGAGGGTAAAGCTACCACGCTTATTTTGGCCCAAGTTTTAGTTGAGTCTTGCTTAGAGCGTTATAGTGCAGAATCACATACTATTTTAGGTGAAGTTAAAGGCGCTGAGCTGGAACTGATGCGTTTCAATCACCCATTCTATGCGTTTGATGTGCCAGCTATTCTTGGCGATCATGTGACTACAGACGCTGGTACCGGTATTGTTCATACAGCACCTGGTCATGGTCAAGACGACTTTGTGGTTGGCCAGAAATACGGCTTAGAAGTCGCAAACCCAGTTGGTGACAATGGTGTTTACAAGCCAGACACCGAGTTTTTTGCTGGTCAGCATGTATTTAAAGCCAATGCGAGCGTAGTGGAATTACTTGAAGAAAAAGGCGCATTATTACTGCATGTTGCTTATCGTCATAGCTATCCGCATTGCTGGCGCCACAAAACGCCAATTATTTTCCGTGCTACGCCACAGTGGTTTATCTCTATGGACAACCACGGTCTGCGTTCTCAAGCACTAAAAGAAATCGAGCAAACAAAATGGATCCCTGATTGGGGTCAAAGCCGCATCGAAAAAATGGTCGAAAACCGTCCTGACTGGTGTATTTCTCGTCAACGTACTTGGGGCGTCCCTATTACGTTATTTGTTCACCGTGAAACGGATGAATTGCATCCAGACAGTGTTTCATTAATGGAACGTGTCGCAAATCGTATTGAACAACAAGGCATTCAAGCCTGGTGGGATTTAGACGAAAGTGAACTGTTAGGTGATGAAGCGGACCAGTACCGTAAAGTGACCGATACCTTAGACGTATGGTACGACTCAGGTTCATCATTTTCATCAGTGGTTGCAGCCCGTCCTGAGTTTCATGGACATGACATTGATTTGTACCTAGAAGGAAGCGATCAGCATCGTGGTTGGTTTATGTCATCATTGATGATTTCTACCGCGATGAATGGTAAAGCACCTTATAAGCAAGTATTGACGCATGGTTTTACCGTTGATGGTAAAGGCCGCAAAATGTCAAAATCTGTTGGTAACGTGATTGCGCCATTACAAGTAATCAATAAGCT
This sequence comes from Shewanella sp. MF05913, assembly GCF_059758095.1. Classification (NCBI taxonomy): domain Bacteria; kingdom Pseudomonadati; phylum Pseudomonadota; class Gammaproteobacteria; order Alteromonadales; family Shewanellaceae; genus Shewanella; species Shewanella sp. MF05913. The sequence continues at coordinate 37,479 of NZ_JCAYNT010000007.1, read as the reverse complement.
TGGTGCTGATATTCTACGCCTGTGGGTTGCTGCGACAGATTACAGCGGTGAAATGACCGTATCTGACGAGATTTTAAACCGTAGTGCAGATGCATATCGCCGTATTCGTAATACTGCGCGTTTCTTGTTAGCTAACTTAAGTGGCTTCAACCCTGAAACTGACATGATTGCATCAGAGGATATGGTCGCGTTAGATCGTTGGGTTGTTCGTCGTGCTGCTGCATTACAACAAGAAATCATTGAAGCGTATGATCAATACAACTTCCACCAAGTGACTCAAAAACTGATGCAGTTCTGTTCAGTTGAGTTAGGCAGTTTCTATCTTGATATTATTAAAGATCGCCAGTACACCGCTAAGCAAGAAGGGCATGCTCGTCGTAGCTGTCAATCTGCGCTTTACCATATTGCTGAGGCAATGGTGCGTTGGATGACACCAATTTTAAGCTTTACCGCTGATGAAGTGTGGCAATTATTGCCAGGTAAACGTGAAAAGTATGTGTTTACCCAAGAATGGTACCAAGGCTTAGAAGCGGTCACGCTTGATACAGATTTAAGCGATGATTATTGGGATAAACTATTAACTGTCCGTAATGAAGTTAACAAAGTACTTGAACAAGCTCGTCGTGACAAACGTATTGGTGGTTCATTAGAAGCTGAAGTGACATTGTTCGCCGATGCTGATTTAGCCGCTGAGTTAGCTAAAGTGGGTGATGAATTACGCTTTATTCTTATTACCTCTAAAGCCGCTGTTGCGGATATGTCGCAAGCCGGTAGCGATGCCATCGAAACTGAATTAAGTTCGCTTAAATTGGTCGTTGCCAAAAGTAGCGCCGAGAAGTGTGAGCGTTGCTGGCACTATCGTGAAGAGGTTGGCACCATTGAAGCTCACCCAACATTGTGTCAACGCTGTGTGACCAATATTGAAGGTGAAGGCGAGCAGCGCGAATTCGCTTAAAGGAATAACAATAATGAGTTCTGTGCCATTAACTTGGAAAGACAGCGGTTTACGTTGGTACTGGGTAGCTGCATTGGTGTTTTTAGCTGATCAGTTATCCAAGCAATGGGTACTCGCTAATTTTGACTTACGCGAATCAGTGATGCTTTTGCCTATTTTTAATTTTACGTACGTCCGTAATTATGGTGCCGCTTTCAGTTTTTTAAATGATGCTGGAGGCTGGCAACGGTGGTTGTTTGCGGTAGTTGCAATCGGCTTTAGCACTTTATTGACTATTTGGTTACGTAAACAATCACATACCATGTGGCGCAGTAATTTGGCGTTTACATTAGTGATTGGCGGTGCGCTAGGTAATTTAATCGACCGGCTAATGCACGGCTTTGTTGTAGACTTCATACATTTCTATTGGAATACAAGCCACTTTCCTGCTTTTAATGTTGCTGACTCTGCCATTTTTATTGGTGCAGCATTGATTATTTGGGAATCGTTTAAGCCTGATAATAAAACATCAGAGGAGCAATCTAGTCGTGACTGATCTAACAAAACAAGATGACCAAGCGTTACTGTGTCATATGAACATAGTCTTAGAAGATGGTTCTACCGCTGATAGCACCAAAGCATCGGGAAAGCCTGCTCGTTTAAATATAGGCGACAACAGTTTAAGCCCAGCATTTGAAGCTCAGCTTAAAGGTTTAAAAGCGGGTGATAAGCATCAATTTACGCTCGCACCACAAGATGCGTTTGGTGAGTCAAACCCTGATGCAATTCATTATATGGATCGCAGTCGTTTCCCTGCAGACATGAAGCTTGAAGCGGGCGTCATTGTCAGTTTTGCCGGTCCGGGTGGCAGTGAAATCCCTGGTATTGTCCGTGACACTGCCGGTGACTCGATTACCGTTGATTTAAATCATCCGCTAGCAGGGCACACCATTACATTTGAGCTTGAAGTGGTCAGTGTTATTACGGAATAAAGGTATAACATGTTGAAAGTTGATCCAACATCGCCAGAACTCAGCATTTTACTCGCAAATCCTCGTGGGTTTTGTGCTGGGGTTGATCGCGCTATCAGTATTGTAGAGCGTGCTCTAGAGCTGTTTGAACCGCCTATCTATGTGCGCCATGAAGTGGTACATAATCGTTATGTGGTTGACAATCTAAAGCAACGAGGTGCGCTTTTTATTGATGAGCTCCATCAAGTGCCAGATAATAGCATCGTTATTTTTAGCGCCCATGGTGTGTCACAAGCAGTAAGAAAAGAAGCCAAAACGCGTGGACTAAAAGTCTTTGATGCGACTTGTCCGCTGGTGACTAAAGTGCATCTACAAGTGACACGTGCAAGCCGTAAAGGTATTGAGTGCATTTTGATTGGTCACGAAGGTCATCCAGAAGTTGAAGGCACCATGGGGCAGTATGATAATCCCAAGGGCGGTGTTTATCTGATTGAGTCACCAGAAGATGTGAATAATCTGAAGGTCAATAACCCTGATAACTTATGTTTTGTCACCCAAACGACGCTTTCAGTGGACGACACATTAGATATCATCGCGGCTCTACAGCAACGCTTCCCTTCTATTGAAGGTCCGCGTAAAGATGATATTTGCTACGCCACTCAAAATAGACAAGATGCGGTACGTAGCATGTCTGCTGAAGTCGATTTGCTTATTGTTGTCGGGTCAAAAAACAGCTCTAACTCAAATCGTTTACGTGAACTTGCTGAAAAAACCGGTACCCAGTCTTATTTAGTCGACACCGCTGCTGATGTTGAGCCAGTGTGGTTTGATGGTGTAAAAAAAGTAGCTGTTACCGCAGGCGCTTCAGCACCAGAAGTTTTGGTACAACAGGTCGTTAACGCAATCGCTACATTAGCACCGAGTGTTATTACCGAAGTTGAAGGTCGAAAAGAAGACACCGTCTTTGCTGTGCCTGCTGAATTACGTTAATAAATTCAATGCTATAGATGTACTTGCCCGCAACTTAATTTAGGTTGCGGGTTTTTTGTACTTGCGCGATAAACCGAGTATAATACTGATTAGATGTTAACTTTTTAAATCAATGTAAATATATATCAATGCTACTTACTGATTACATTTAACTCAGTTATTATTACAAATTGGTTAATGCAATTGTCAGTAGATTAAGTTTAAGGCAAACCAATATTTTGATTGCCTTTTCATGGAGGTTTGGCGCTGATGTCATTTAAAAGGAATGGATTTTCCTTAATAGAAGTAATGGTGTCACTGGTTATTCTGGTGATAGGCCTTATTGGCATTTTTAATCTGCATATTGTGTCTAAGCAGGGCAGTTTCGAGTCATTTCAGCAAACTCAAGCATCATATTACGCTAATGATATTATCAATCGCATGCGCCTAAATGTGAGCGAGCTATCTAATTACGGTTCCTCAGCTGGTACTAAATATACTAGCCCTTCATCAACAAAGCCTAAAGAATGCTCAAATGCAAATTTGTGTTCAACATCTGAATTACTCGCTTGGGACCTGTATGAATGGCAAAGTTTGTTTGTTGGAGATTTAGAGGTTAGTAGTGAGGAAGGGAGTGTGGGTGGATTACCTTCACCCGAAGCCTGTATTTTTGTCAATTCAAATGACGTTACAGTCGTAATCACTTGGCAAACTGTTAGAAATTTCAATGCTTCTAATGAGAATTATTCAGATTTAGTAAAATTATGTGATTCATCCGGTGCAAAAAGAAGAATTTACGAAGTTAAAACGGCGATTTATTGATGAGACTGATGATGAACAAGTTATCCATAAAAAACAAAGGCATGTCCTTAGTTGAGTTAATGATAGCAATGCTAATTAGCTTGTTTTTAACTGCCGGCCTTTTTACGCTATTTAGCATGTCATCAAGTAATGTGACAACAACAAGTCAATTTAACCAGCTACAAGAAAATGGTCGAATAGCTTTAACGTTAATAGAAAGAGACATCAGTCAGCTTGGTTTTTTTGCCGATATTACAGGTACTGAACTTATACTGAATGTTAATACAGTGAATTCTACAACTGCTTTAACTTCTGATTGTGTTGGAGAGGGGGCAAATAACGCCACTTTTCCTCAACTTGCCCCTGCACACTTTAGACGGTTATGGGGATTTGAATATACCTCGACATTACGTATAAATTGCAATTCAGCGTTAACACCAGATAAAAATACTGATGTTATTCAAATTAAAAGATTAATCGGCCCATCGGTTCCTGCAGCCGACCTTGATAGCAACGCATTTTACGCATCTGTTACGGCAAATGAAATTGAGTTCTTTGATGGTGATGATACTCCACCCGTAAAATTAAACAGTCGAATGTGGAAGTATCAACATAGAATTTACTATATTGAAACTGAATCAGGTATTCCAGTGCTTAAGCGTCGCAGCCTGAATTTATCCGGTGGGATGAAAAATGAAGAACAACTTGTTGAAGGGATACAGAACATTCATTTTACATACGGTTTTGATAATGATGGTGATTCAACGCCAGATGCTTTTTTACCGGCTAAAGATGTTACAAACTTCATGTGGGATAACCAAGGTTTTCAGCGTCTCGTTGCTGTTAAAATTTATGTCCTTGTCAGGGCTGTTAACATTGATAGAAGCTACGAAAATGATGTGACTTATAGCTTAGGTGATATAAAAATATCGGGTTCAGTTAATCCTAATGATATTAGTCCGGACATAGACAAAGATTATAAACATTACAGACGCAAGGTTATGTCTACAACCGTAGTATTAGAAAACCCGGTACTGATTAGGAATTAAATTATGAATGTATTTAGGTATAAAAATGATCAAAACTCATAAAAAACAGCAGGGGGTAGTGCTATTTTTTTCATTAATCGTATTAGTATTAATGACGATCATTGGTGTTGCATTGGCTGTCAATTCGACGCAGTCATTAAGAATGTCAGGTGCCGGAAGTGACAGGTTAGCTGCGACATCCCTAGCGCTTGGAGGATTGAATACTGTGATTTCTAAAAATGTAGCATACCAGTTTAGTACGACTGTAATTCCTAAGCGAACGGTAACTGAATTAAATGGTAGTCAAAATATATTGCTAATGCCTATTGATAACCCTGGTATTAATGTGAGTTGCCAAAGAACTGAGAAGGCTAATGCTGCAAATTTAATTGACTGTCGAAGAATCGAAGTATCTAGTTCAGTTAATTACGGACGAGGTGGTTACGGAGAACTTTCTGTGACAATGGGTGTTGAGCAAGAAGTGCTCAAGGAGAATTAAAATGTTTTATAAATATTCAGGCTTCACATTACTATTTTTTATTACCGGCTTTGCAGCTATCGCCTTTGCTGATGATACCGAATTATACGTTTTAGAATCATCTGTGCGTAGTGATGATAATCCACAGATTCTTATTATTTTAGACACATCAGGTAGTATGGATAAAAATGGTGGTGAAATGCTTGCCCCACCATTTCTAACTTCGGCAACTCCGACAAGTACGACTAAAATATATTATTCGACGAGTGTTGATGAAGTTCCTTTGATTGGAAGTCAAAGTTATTTTACATATGATAAAAATAACTGCAATTCATCATTAAACATTATTAAGTCTTTTGGCATTTATACTGGTTATTTTAGACAATACCAAGATGAAAAATGGGCTGAGCTCCCTCTTGCTAATGATAATATTATATCTTCTATTGATTGTTATGAAGATATTGCGGTTGCAGACAATAAAAATGCTAGTGGTAAGAGTAATGGTTATCCTGTAGACGGGTTAAGTAGTGCCTATAGTAATGATTCCAATGCGTTAGCTAATGCAAGGTTAACTGATTTTGGATTGGGTAAACCGATCACCTTATTTACTGATAGATATGTCACTTGGTATCATAATAAACCTAATAATGCTTGGACAACGCGCATGGCAGTTGCTAAGCGAGTTTTAAGTGAGGTTATCGTTAATACTCCTGGTGTCGATTTAGGGTTGATGATTTTTAATAAAAATTCAAACGGTTATGACCGGCATGGTGGTCGTGTTATTTCGAATATTAAAACAGGAAATATAACTAATAAAAATAGTTTACTGACTACGGTAAATAATACTATTTCAATTCAGAGTAACTCTACACCGTTGTGTGAAACGTTATATGAAGCTGCTCGCTATTTACATGCAAAAAGTGTGGTCAATGGACACAAAACCAGTGGTTCTACAGATAATCCTAGTTATGACACTAGCGCAGAGTCACCTTCTGGAACCTATAAAAGCCCATTCATCGGTAAAGAATGTGGCTCTAATGCATCTATTATTTTAATTACAGATGGTGCCCCACAGTATGATACTAATGAAAATGGAAATATAAAAAATTTGTTAGGCTTGCCTTCTAACACAACAGATAAAGACACCCCCAATTCTATATACGTAGATGCTTACAATTATGATAAACATTATAGTTTATTACCTTCAGTAGCGAATTGGTTAGCCAATAATGACGTTAATCCATATGCTCCTGGTGTACAAACAGTTAAAACCTATACAATTGGATTTAGTGAAGGAGTCAATAATGCAACGACATTGTTGAATTCAACTGCTGCTCAGGGAAATGGAGTTGCATACTACGCTACTGATACATCAGAACTTCAAGCTTCATTAATAGATGCAATTGAAGCTATTAGCCTCGACAGCTCTAGTTTTTCTTCACCTTCAGTTGTTCTTGATAAAACACAAACTGGAAATTCGGCGTATTTTGCAATGTTTTTACCAGGTGAAGGCCCTAGGTGGACCGGTAATCTTAAAAAGTTTAAAGTAAATTCAACGGGTGATATTTTAGATAAAAATAATAACAAGGCTTTTTCTAGTGATGGCCGGATTGCTGAAGATGCATGTTCATTATGGGTTAGCGATGCAAGTTGTGCTGATGCAGATTATCAAGGCTATGATGTTAATGATGGTGGTGTAGTCGCGGCATTACGAGATAACTACAGGAATTCAGCGGGTCTAGCGAATAGAAATGTACTTACCAATACTAGTAGCTCGGGGGCACTAGTTGCCTTAACAAAAAATAACGCCCAAATAAACGGTAATTTAAATGATGCAGAACTAGCTACATTTTTAAATGTTGATCAAAATAATATTGAAAGTACTTTAAATTGGGCTAAAGGCCAAAATGTCGATAATGAGAAATATAATTTACAAACAGCTCCATATCTTAGACAAGATATATTAGGTGACCCGCTTCATTCAAGACCTCTGGTCATAAATTATGGCACAACCGCTTCACCTGACATAAGAATTATCATGGGAACCAACCATGGTTTTGTTCATATGTTTAAAGATACGGAGTCAGAGGTTAATGGTCAGAGTGTCAGTACTGTATCTGAATCATGGGCTTTTATTCCCCATGAATTATTACCTAATATTAAAAGCTTAAGAGATAACCCTAAAACAGGTGTTCATTCTGTATATGGTATGGATGGCTCTGCAGTTCCGTATTTTGAATATGATGCAGATGGTAAAATCAATAAAGCTTGGGTATTTATGGGAATGCGAAGAGGAGGCAGTTCATATTATGCCTTAGACGTAACAAATAAAGATGCTCCAACGTTACTGTGGATTAAGAATAACAGTGATTATTCATTATTAGGGCAGTCTTGGTCTGAGCCTGTAGTGACTAAAATTTCAGGGTGGAAAGACTCTAAAGGCAATGCAAAACCTGTTTTAGTGGTGGGTGCTGGATATAATCCAAGTACAAAAGATGGTGCCAGTGTCGGCACTAACGACACTAAAGGTGCTGGTATTTATATCTTGGACGCCGCAACAGGCATTAAAGTACATAGCTTTGGCGGTTCAGGAGTCGATACAACTATGCCTGGAATTATCGATAGCATTCCGAGTAAAGTTGCTGTATTGGATAGTAATAATGATCAACTTACTGACCGAATTTATGCTGCAGATACAGGTGCTAATGTGTGGCGTATAGATTTACCCGGATTATCGACAGATTCTAAAAATCCATGGAGTGCTTTTAAATTTGCGAATATGGGTGGTAATGATACTTCAACAGATATTCGTTTTTATTCTGAGCCAGTAATTGCCCAAACAGCTTTTAGTAATGTGTCGGAGCACACATACACAGATATTGATGGGAAAAGCGTAACATCAAAACAATATCAAAGTATCCCCTATGATGCAGTGGTAATTGGCAGTGGGCACAGGGCAAACCCTTTAAACAAAACACGAAATGATAAGTTTTTCGTATTCCAAGATCGAAATATTGTCTCGAAGTCTTATAGTTCAGCAGCTGGGAATAGTGCTCCTGCAGCATTAACAATATCCGATTTATATGATGTAACTACTGAGTCTCCGACAGAGGATGAGGCTTTAATTACCTTTGGACAAAAAAGAGGTTGGTATTATAGCTTTGCTGATGCCGGTGAAAAATCTTTGTCAGCAGCAACAATAGTAGAAGGTAAAGTATTTTTCACTTCCTACGTTCCTCAAACCGGTGCGACTGATAATGCATGTTTAATCCCCGGAGAAGGACGTTTACGTGGCCGAGATCTCCACAAAGGCGGAAAAATTTATAGTTATTCACAAGACTACTTTAAAATGAGTGAACAAGTGCCCGATACTCCTACATTAGTAATCCCTAAAAATGGTGATGATATTAGTTATATGTACTTAATTGGGATTGGTGATGCAGCAAATGAAATGATAAAAAATGATCTAATGGGCGATGATGGTTGCGCTGATGGCGATAATAAATGTGTTGGTGGTGGATTGGGTGTAAATCAGATCTACTATCATACTAAAGAGAATTAAACATGAAGATATCAATTGCTAAAGCATACTCTGGTTTTACCTTAATAGAGGTAATGATCACCGTTGTCATCGTTGGTATTTTAGCTTCAATAGCATACCCTTCATACACTAAGTTTGTTGCGAAGGGAGCGAGAGGTGATGCTTTAGCTGGGTTGATGAATGTGGCAAATAGGCAAGAGCAGTATTATTTAGATCATAAAACGTTCACTAAAAATATGAAAAGGCTCGGACTTTCTGTTGATGGTGATGGTTATTTTGTTGTTGAAAATGGATACTACAAAATAGATGCTACTACTGCAAATACCAACCGATACACTATCGAGGCTAAAGCCAATGACATTCAGAAGGCAAGAGATTCAGAATGCTCTTCAATGACAATTACTTCTGATGGTGAAAAAGCCCCAAGCGAATGCTGGTCAAACTAATAAGCTTAAGTCTCTAATTACAGTTTACACTTGTTGTAATTAATGAAATTTTGCCTGATGGACTAACTGTTATACCTTTAGAGTATTCACTATTTTTCTTAGATGGACAGTAGTGAATACTAATTACATTATTGGTTGTCAACATCCCATCGATGTTAAAAGTAATAGTCGAGGATGAAGCTTTAATAAAGTCTTTTGAATTAAGATTTTGTACCTTTTTCAGGACATCACCATTATCTTCAATAGCAACAACATACCCATCAATCCAACTACCAGTGCAACCTGAATCGCTACCAGAGCAAATTGAAACCTTCCTGCCATAACTAATGGCTTGACTTCTTGCAAATACAGCAGCACTTTGTATATTACTAATGGCAGTAGAGCTTCGTGACATCTCATAGACTGAATTTAACGAGGGTACCGCTACAGCGAGCAAGATAGCCGCAACTGCAACAGTAACCATCAGTTCAACTAGCGTAAAACCATTTATATTTTTCATTACCAATCCTTATTCGAACTCTTGTTCTTATTTTGGATCATTGGGGAGAAAATAGATATGGTCTATGGTTTTTACTCACGTAATTTAGAAAATAACACTCTATTATTTTGTATAATGCGATAATGTCATTGGTAAAAAGCCTAATCGCACTTTGAGTTAGTAAATTTAGCCTGATTTATTGTGATTTTATTCTTATCGAATCCAGCATGTAAACTATTTACAAATCACTTTTTTCCTTGAAAAGCGTACTCTTCCAGATTGATTGATGATTATCGCCTCAGAATAAGGGCTATCGATCACACGAGGGCAATACCTAAAAGTACCATTTGTACCTGATGCCAGACCATCAGCTTGAAACCTAACATATCTTCTATTGTAGTAAACAATATCGTTGACATTAAATGCCGGAACTTCAAGCAATATTTTGTCTGACGATGATAGTTCATTTAGTGTTAATCCATCTAGAAAGATTGTGTAGCCTTTATGCCATTGTCGCGTACATTTATTAGCTTTAAGATTACAAACTGTGACTCTTCTGCCATAACTAATGGCCATATTTCTAGCAAACTGCATAGATTGTTGTATCACTTTGATACTGCTCTGTGCTCTCACTTGCTCGTTCACCGCGGTAAAAGACGGAATGGCGATGAGCGACATAAGCATGACAATTAATGTAGTGACGATGAGCTCAATAAGGCCAAAGCCATTGTTTGATTGAATGTAAGGCATAACAGTTCATCCTTAATCTAGTTGCAGCATCCTGCTACGGGGTCAATTAGTATAGAAAATGAACAGCGTTTTTGCTGTGAAATATCTTTTTCTAAATACGTAAAATAGCAGCGACAATTAGCTGCAGATTCAAGTAAGATATTTGCAAGCAGTTTGGTTGCAATAAACGTCAACGACGACATATGTTTAACCAACAATTTAGCCGATGACAGGAGTATGTAATGAAAAAAGTCGAAGCCATTATTAAACCATTTAAATTGGATGATGTGCGTGAGTCACTCGCTGAGATTGGCATTACGGGTATGACAGTGTCAGAAGTAAAAGGTTTTGGCCGTCAAAAAGGCCACACTGAGCTATATCGTGGCGCAGAATATATGGTTGATTTTTTGCCTAAAGTTAAAATTGAACTAGTGATTCAAGATGAGCTGCTAGAGCGTGCCATCGATGTCATCGTTGATACCGCCAGAACAGGCAAAATTGGTGATGGTAAGATTTTTGTTACCGATGTAGAGCGAGTTATCCGTATTCGTACCGGTGAAGAAAACGAAGAAGCAGTATAAGGCCCACAGGGGCCTTTTTTTATGTTCGTTTATCTAGTATCACATTGTTAAAATAAAGGTGTTTAGAGGTAATTTATGCAGCAAAGAATTGTTATTGTAGGCGGTGGAGCAGCAGGGTTAGCATTGGCTTCAAAATTAGGGCGTAAGTTCGGTAACAATTCTTTGGTCGATATCAGTTTGATTGATAAAAACACCGTACACATTTGGAAACCTAAATTACATGAAGTTGCCGTAGGGGTGATAGACCAATCCATCGAAGGATTACAATATCGCGATCATGGACTTAAAAATGGTTATCGCTATATTCGCGGAGCCATTGAACAATGTGACCCGCAAACCAAAACAATTCAACTCGCCCCAGTCTATAACGATGATGGTGAACAGATCATTGCCGCTCGCCAAATTGAGTACGACACATTGGTGTTAGCCTTAGGAGGCGTGTCTAATAGTTTTAATACGCCTGGCGCTGAGAAACATTGTATTTTCTTAGACAGCCTCGATAGCGCTAATTTATTTCACCACAAATTGATGGATGCCTTGCTTCAACTTAATGAAACCCAAGATCAGTTGGGGATTGGTATTGTTGGCGCGGGAGCGACTGGGGTTGAACTATCGGCAGAGCTTCATCATGTTATTGAGTCAGTAAAAGAATACGGCTATCAAAACATTTCGAAAGATCATTTAGACATTAACCTGATTGAAGCATCGAATAAAATATTGCCACAATTGCCAGAGCAAGTGAGCGCAAGAGCACAAACGGTATTATCAAAGCTCGGTGTCAAACTCCATCTTGGCGTGCAAGTCAAAGAAGTCACTAAAGAAGGCTTTGTGACCGCAACGGGTGATGTCATTAAAGCCAATATTAAAGTATGGGCTGCTGGCGTTAAAGGGCCAAAAGTATTCGAGAACTTTACTCAGCTTCCTGTGACACCGCGTAATCAATTAGATGTTGATGACTGCATGCGAGTCAAAGGGGTCAACGATATCTATGCGTTAGGCGATTGCGCGCAATTGATATTACCATCAGGTAAACCGGTTCCACCTCGTGCCCAAGCTGCAGCGCAAATGGCAGACCGCCTATATGCTAATTTGTGCTTAAAAATGAAATTGCAGCCAGAAAAGCCATTTGAATATAAAGATTATGGTTCATTGGTTTCATTAAGCCGTTTTTCAGCGGTCGGTAATTTGATGGGGAGTTTACGCTCTGGTGATTTTTTCGTAGAAGGTCACGTAGCGCGCTTAATGTATATCTCGTTATATCAACGCCATTTAGCCAGCTTATATGGTTGGTTTTCTGCTTCTGTATATCGTATTGCACAAAAATTACTACGTTGGCAGCGTCCTAAACTTAAATTACATTAATGCCCGTTTAACCAGCTTAAGGGTTTTATGACTGCTAAAGCCCTTTTTATTGCACAATAAAGCAGCTTTTGATGATGATAAGCGCAATTTAATCTAAATGTACTTGAATTTAAGATTGATCTTGGTAGTTTCATTTATTAACGAGTTGTTAACTCTTGTATCGCAATTACGCTATACGTACGTCAAAGAAGATAATCAGTGCCTCAGGGAGCCAAGATGCAAAACCAAATTACGCTATTAGAACAAACAAAACATGGTGATTTAAAGCTGATCCCAAGTGACTTCTCACATGTGTCTGAGCAACATATTGTGCCAGTAACACTTCATGAAATCAGTCGCGCGGCTACGGAATACCCAATCGTATTTGTTAAAAATAGCGATACTAATGAATTTCAATCAGTTGCAATGTTAGGTTTAAAGCCTGGGCAAAACTTAAGTGTCAAAGATGGCAAGTGGCAAGGTTTGTATATTCCTGCAGTAGTGCGCGATTACCCACTTGGATTAGTGCTTAATCCTGATGTGAAAGACAAAGTGTGGATAGGGATCCGTGAAGAAGCAAAAGAAGTCAGCAAAACTGATGGCGAAGCATTGTTTGAAGACGGCAAAGAAACGCCATTTTTAGAAGCGCGCAAGAAAGCATTGATTACTCACTACGAACAAGATCAAGCAACCCGTGGCATTTTAGGCTTTTTAAATGAAAAAGGCTTATTGATTAATCAAACTCTTACTGTTGATGTGGCTGGCGAAAAGCGCAATATCAATGGTTTGTATGTTATCGATGAAGTAAAACTTAACGCATTAACTGACGAAGAATTTTTAGACTTGAAAAAACGTGGCTTATTAGGTCCAATCTTTGGCCATTTAGGTTCGTTAAATCAAGTTAATCGTCTTGCAAGAGTTGAAATGCAAGGTAAATAATCTGGTAGCTTATTGATACCGTTATAATACCAATTCTATTAATTATCTGGTCATTCAGCGGGAGTTCTGTGTCTTCTAGGCAAGTAATAGAATTGTAGACATAGTTGTTCTACGTCAAAATGCTATTAAGCAGCATAGAAGGCACAGAAACCCGCCTTGCAGGAGGCACTCAGACTGTCCATTCCTTCGTTGCATTGCCTTAAAAGGGAATAACCATTATTTCAACAATGCGCCTCAAACTGAACAATCTGAGTGACTCTGATTGGTCACATAATTAATGGAATTGGTATAACTAAGGCACTCTATTGAGTGTCTTTTTTATGGCTAGCTTTTAAAAAGCTTAAGATGTTTAAGGGATTAAGTGAAATGGTGAGTAGTGCTAAGTATGACGTTTGTGACAATCACTAATCTACAATCGTTAGATGCAAAAAAGCCACTCATTGAGTGGCTTTTTTGTTTTTATGGTGCCGGCACCAAGAGTCGAACTCGGGACCTACTGATTACAAGTCAGTTGCTCTACCAACTGAGCTATGCCGGCTAATTGTGGTGCCCGAACCCGGAATCGAACCAGGGACACGAGGATTTTCAATCCTCTGCTCTACCGACTGAGCTATTCGGGCAACTAAACTAAGCGTTAGTTTACTACTTCAAACTAGGTTCTGACTTGGTAATCAGTGCCTGTGTCGTTTGGAGTGCGCACATAATATAGCGATGGTTTTTATCGTGCAAGTGCTTTTTAAATCTTTTTGTTTGTTCGGCTAGTTAATGTGCAAACTGATGCTATTTTATCTGCTTTTGTGGTTTTTTAGCATAAAAAGACTCATTGGGTTATGCAAAACCAGAGTAAACCTGAGCAAATACGGTGTTTATAAATATTCATAACAGCTCCATTAATATTAAATATAAGCAGATTAGCCCATCAATGATGCTCAAAACACTGAATGTTCATCTTTACTGTTACCGATAGCAACTAATTCCGCCTATTGCGTCATTAAAAAGCAATTTATGAATTAACGAGCGATTTCACCTTTAATGGTGTAACCAATCCATTGAGCAATAAATGTCAAAGCCATTGGAGAGGGTAAAGATTCTTGGATTGGCTATCGTGCAGATTTACCGGCGTGACCACGTTGGCAATAAAAAATTATGGTGTAAAAATGGATTTATACCATTGCGCGTTAGTAAATGCTCTCTCAGCGAGAATTTAAAAGGGCTTAAACAAGGCGTATGACTGAATGAATAGTTGTTCTCTTTCGAAGTCATGCAACGCAGTGTAAGCTCTTTTAAAACTCGCCTGAAAGGAATGCCCCAGCCGCTTTTTGCTCTGCGTTCTCGCTATTTGAAAGGGAACAACCATTACTACATAACGACGCCTTAATCAAAAACCGCTGGCTGCATTCTGAGTGGTCACTTATTAATGCGGAATGGTATTAGGTGCGGCTTATATACCCAATCAACTTGAAGATACGTGTTTCAGAGCTTCACCGTGTTTTCAATACTAGGCGCGTTAATGCGGTAATGTAGGTACCTTATAAATTAACGTAACAACGTAGTGGAAGCACGGTGAAACTCCCAAAGGGCAAGTTTTACCCGCGTTTATGCTGCGTTATTGATTTTGGAAAGGGAATAACCATTACCCGCAATCAATGCCTTGTCTAAACGCGTGTAAATTCTTGCTGAAATCGAGCATCTTCAGGTTGTTTGGGTATACAATGTTGAACTGACATTGGTTGCTAAGCAATAATCGTTTTATACACATAAAAAAGCCGCTGTATCAGCGGCTTCTTTTATATCGATTTGTTATTCGTCTTCTGCTGGTGGTACATAACCTTCAATTTCAACGTCTTTACCTTCAAATAAAAAGCTCAGCATTTGCGCTTCTAAAAATTTGCGGTCATCGACATTCATCATGTTAAGTTTCTTTTCATTAATGAGCATTGTTTGCTTTTTTTGCCACAAGCCCCACGCTTCTTTACTGATATTGTCATAAATGCGCTTACCCAATTCGCCCGGGTAAAGCTGAAAATCTAAGCCGTCGGCAGATTTGTTAAGGTGTAAACACTGAACTGTGCGAGCCATGATGATTCCTTACTAACTTATTTACGATTAAAACTAATGTGTCGCGAAAAGTACGGCTAAATTAGACAAAATACGTTCTGTGGCTGCCGCTAACCCGACTTTCGCAGGTTGTTCTATGTTATACCAGAGCGCGCTGTTTTGTTCCATGATGCTGGTGGCCGACTGAGAGGTTAATTCGACTAAAACAGGGTGTATATCTAAATGAAAGTGACTAAAAGTGTGTCTAAATCCAGCAAGCCCTTGTATTGATACCTCTAACTTATGCATGGCTAAGTAATCTGTTAATTCATCTTGGGTATTAAATTGCGGAAAACACCACAAGCCACCCCAAATACCCGCAGGTGGGCGTTGGATTAATTGCACCTTGGTCGTATCGTTGCTGTTATCTACCATCACCAACATAAACGCCGATTTTTCTGGGGTCACTTTTTTAGGCTTTTTACCTGGATATAAGGTTTGATTGCCTTGTAATTGTGCAGTGCAATCTATGGCCACGGGGCATTGAGCACATAATGGTTTACTGCGAGTACATACGCTAGAGCCAATATCCATCATCGCCTGATTAAACTTCTCCACGCCAGCTTTTGGCGTAAGCGTTTCAGTTAATTGCCATAATTTTTGTTCAACCGTTTTGACCCCAGGCCAACCTTCAATAGCACCGTGTCTTGCTAATACGCGTTTTACATTCCCGTCTAAAATAGGATGATGTTGCCCTAACGATAACGAAAGCACTGCGCCAGCGGTTGATTTACCTATGCCAGATAATGCCACCACATCATCGAAGTGAGTTGGAAACACACCATCAAAAGCGTCACGAATATGTTGAGCAGCTTTATGTAAGTTACGGGCTCGGGCGTAATAGCCTAAACCAGTCCATAGGTGCAGTACTTCATCTTGATGAGCATTTGCAAGATCGACAACCGTAGGGAACCTTGCCATAAACTTTTCATAGTAGGGGATAACGGTAGCAACTTGGGTTTGTTGCAGCATAATTTCAGACACCCAAACTCGGTAGGGTGTTTTGTTAATTTGCCACGGTAATGTTTTACGACCATGAAGGTCGTACCAAGCGATTATACGCTCAGCAAATGGGGTCACTTTTTTCATGGTCGCAGTGTATCCATAGCGATTTTATTACACAAGAGGCGGTTGAATTTTCGTGTTTATAGCATGATGAAAATCTCGATGATAATTTAGCGTAAACATGTGCGGCGACTTTAGGTATAATGCGCCACTGAATTTTTAAATTGATCAAATATCGATAGCAATGACGTAATGTTGATGTAATAGCAGTGGATAAAGTCTGCTCACTACACATTAATATTAAGTCTGTAAGCAATGAGGCAATAATGAGCGACGTTACCACAGCTGAGTTTAACGAAGACGGTAAGTACATTCGTAAAATCAGAAGTTTTGTTTTACGCGAAGGCCGTTTAACCAAAGGGCAATCTCAAGCTATTGAGGCACATTGGCCTGCAATGGGTTTAGATTACACGCCACAACCACTGGATTTAACGCAAGTGTTTGGCCGTGAAGCAGATACCGTTCTTGAAATTGGTTTTGGTATGGGTGCGTCATTAGTGCAAATGGCTAGCGCTGCACCTGAGCAAAATTTTATTGGCATTGAAGTGCATAAGCCTGGTATTGGCGCTTGTTTAGGTGATGCCGGTGACGCCAAAGTGACTAACCTTCGCGTGTATCATCATGATGCGATGGAAGTGTTAGAGCACAGTATTGCTGATGGTTCATTAGCGCGTTTACAGCTATTCTTTCCAGATCCTTGGCACAAAAAGCGTCATCATAAGCGCCGTATAGTGCAATCTGAATTTGTTCAGTTAGTGCGTCGTAAGCTTAAAGTTGGTGGCGTATTTCATATGGCAACTGACTGGGAAAACTACAGCGAGCATATGTTAGAAGTAATGAATGCCGCTGAAGGTTATAAAAACCAATCGACTACTGGTACAGTGGTTGAGCGTCCTGATCATCGCCCGTTAACCAAGTTTGAAGCGCGCGGTCACCGTTTAGGTCATGGCGTTTGGGATATCATGTTTGAGCGTATCGCTTAATTTTAGCAACAGGAGAGTACATCATGGCGCAAAATCGTAGCCGACGTTTACGTAAAAAATTACGAGTCGATGAATTTCAAGAGTTTGGGTTTGACATTAATTGGATATTTGATGAGTCAGTATCAGAAGCCGACATTGATGCATTAGTCGATCAATTCATCAATGAAGTTATCGAACCTCGTCAATTAGGTTTTCACGGTGGTGGGCATAAAGAGTGGGAAGGTATTATTGCTACTCAAGCTATTGGTAAATGTACTGATGAAGACGTTGCCGCCGCGAAAGCATTTTGGCAAAGCAAACCAGTGTCAGGTATCGAAGTCAGTGACTTATACGATATTTGGTGGGGATAAACCAAATTGCTTGAGCAATTATTACTTCAAGAAGCGGTAGACAAAGTCAGGCCGTTATTGGGTAAAGGTAAAGTGGCAGGGTATATTCCTGCCCTTGCCAATGTAGACCCCAATAAAATAGGTATTGCCATTACGACTATCGATGGTACTACCATTGGGGCCGGTGATTACCTCGAACCATTTTCTATTCAAAGTATTTCCAAAGTCTTTAGCCTCACGCTCGCGTTAAATTTGTACACAGAAGATGAAATCTGGAACCGTGTCGGTAAAGAGCCGTCAGGGCATTCATTTAACTCTTTAGTACAGGTGGAGTTAGAGCGAGGTAAACCGCGTAATCCATTTATTAATGCGGGTGCTTTGATCATCGCCGACTTACTGCAAGCGCGTTTAGGTGCACCAAAGCATCGTATGCTAGAAGTGGTCAGACAGTTAAGCCAAAACCCGATTGTGAGCTACGATAAAGTGGTTGCAGATTCTGAATATCAGTTCAGTGCCCGTAATGCCTCTATTGCGTATTTGATGAAATCATTTGGTAATTTTGATGGTGATGTTGATACCGTACTGAAAAGTTATTTTCATTATTGTTCGTTAAAAATGAACTGCGCAGATTTATCTCGGGCGATGTTTTATTTAGCTAATCGAGGCAAAACCTTAAACGGTGATAATTTAGTGTCACCAGTGCAAACTCGGCAGCTTAATGCATTACTGGCCACATCGGGCTTATATGATGGTGCAGGGGAGTTTGCTTATCGTGTTGGTATGCCAGGTAAAAGTGGTGTGGGTGGCGGCATCATTGCGGTAATACCGGGTGATATGTCTATCTGCGTTTGGTCTCCCGAGCTTGATATGAATGGCAACTCGCTTGCCGGCACGGCAATGCTTGAGCACATCAGTCAACAACTAGGCCGTTCTATTTTTTAATAGCCCACCGGTAAATTAATTATTATTGAGATTCGCAAAATAGACTATTTTTTGGTTTATTTTGCGAATACACTGCCGTCATTGAATGTTTACTTGCCTATCTGAATACATCTAAATCGTTTTATCTTCTATAAATTAGTGGGTTACGGAATTGGCACAACTTGTGCTTAGTAATCACTATATCCAGACCAATTACTCATATTCTTATACTAAAAGGGTTTTTATCATGACCAAACAAAAGTTAATTTGTAGTTTAGCGGTAAGTAGCTTGCTGTTTACAGCAGGAGCATGGACACCCGCTATGGCTAAAATGTCACTAAATGATGAAAAGTGTAATGTCACGTTAAACTACGATGTCACCGTGGAACCGACAACTTTACAGGTCAGTGATAATGGCAATGAAAAATACCGTGTTGAATTAGGTCAACTGTATGTTGATGGCAAAAATGTGACCTTAGATGATAAGCAGCAAAAACTGTTAACCCAATACTCAGAAGAGTTATCGCGCCAAGTGCCTGATGTTATCGATTTAGTCGGTGACGTGGTTTCTATCGCTACTCAGGCCGTTAATATGGCGCTGACGCCTGTTTTTGGCGACGCTGCGGGTATGCAAATAGACAAACTCATGGTCGGTATTCAAAAGCGAGTCGATACCATGGCCTATCAGCAAGGTGATAAGTTTTACCTTGGCTCAACAGAAGCCTCAATAGAGAAAACCTTCAATAAAGAGTTTGAGCAAGAAATTGAACAAATGGTAACGAGTTCAATGGGATCGCTAATGATGACCCTGGGCAGTCAAATTATGTCATCAGAAGGTGGTACGTTTGAAGAGAAAATGAATGCATTTTCGCAAAAAATGGACAATGTAGGCACCGATATTGAGAAGCAACTTGAGTCACAGTCTCAAGGGCTTGAAGCGCGAGCTACAACCGTATGCGACAACTTTGCAGCGTTATTAGTGCTTGAAAGCCAAGCGCGAGAAGCCATTCCTGAACTTGCGCCATACACGTTAGCTAAACTCGGTGAAACCACCAAATAAGTTGTTTTATTTAGTCAACCCGTCTCCCTGATATGACACCTGACTTCCCCTGTGCTCTTTTTCAAGACACAGGGGCTTTTTTTATGTGCCTAAAGCCCTCATCTGCCTGTCGTAGCTTAATTTCTTTGTTCTGATAAAAAAATTGTCAATTATAAATATAGAGCCATATAGTGTTTTTTTGTTATACTCACCCAAATTATAAGAAAAAATATACTCTACTTTAGATGCGGTTATGTTTAACGATGACAAAAATGAGTGTCGGATAACAGCTTTTGCGTGTTCTGCCATTTTTTTCAATCTAATTCGATAAATATGACTGAGTTGATGTGAATGTTTAACTCAAATGTGGCAGTTGACTTGCTTATATTTGGGATTCAACAAGCACCTGAATTTTATTAATGTCGTAACCAGTTTAAGGCGACTTCCATGTTAGAACTGTTAGAACCTATCGCAATTTTTACTCACGTTGCACGAGCAGGAAGTTTTAGTGCTGCAGCCAGACGTCTTGGCATTTCTAAATCTAAAGTCAGTACTCAAGTCGCAGATCTTGAACACAAACTTGGTGTACAACTTATTCAACGTACTACACGTAGCTTAAGCCTGACCGAAGCAGGTAATTTACTGTACCTTCAAGGTGAAGAATTACTTCGCGATGCTGAACAAGCCGTTTCAAGTGTGCATAACTTAAATGATGCCACTCGTGGCGTGTTGAAAGTAGGTATTTCACAATCATTTGGTACCATGCATATTATTCCAGCATTGCCAGAATTTATGGCTCGTCACCCAGAGCTTGAATTGCAAGTCAGTCTACTTGACCATAAAGTGGATGTTGTCAGTGAAGGGTTAGATTTATTGTTAACAATGTCTGAGCAACTACCTTTAGGTATGGTTGCTAGACCGCTAATGAAATGTCAGTTTTTGCTTGTTGCATCACCAGGTTATATTGCTCAACATGGAAATATTAGCCGCCCTGAACAGTTGGTTGAACACAATTGCTTGGTGTATCAAGGTGAGTGGCACGAGCACAGCATGTGGCAATTTAAAAAGGGTGAAGATTACTGCGAAATCGGTGTTTCGGGTAACTTCCGTGTTGATAACGCTCCTGCACTTAAATCGGCAGCAGTAAGTGGTTTAGGGATTGTGTATCTTGCCAGTTACTTAATGGAAGATGAAATTGCTCAAGGTACTTTAGTGCCGTTATTACCAGATTGGCAATTAACGCATAATTTACCCTTGCAGGCGGTTTATCCACGTCGTAAGCATTTGGCACCTAAAGTCAGTTCATTTATCGATTTCATTAAAACGCACATCAGTAGCCCACCATATTGGGATGCTAAATTCGAACATTTATACAAACTTCGTAAGTAAAAGTGGAAACATTGTTTACTAAATAAAACAAAGCCGCATATTACCTTGCGGCTTTATTTTTATCTTATATTTATCATATGCTTAAGTTTTTCATTGTTTAGTTATTTAGCGGATAATTAATCAATGGCTTACTGAATATCGGCATGTTTGTTATTGCACTCTGTTCTTATTTAAATACAATGGGAGGTAGTTGATTCAAAATGATTTGAATATGCGTTTTCTGAGAAATGACCCCTTTTCAGTTGAGGCTCAAATCGGCAACCAAGCGAGTTTTGAATCAGTGCTGACAATTGTTTGTTCCAAACTAAAACCATGTCAGCTTTGAAACCATCATCCTAGTTTTTTTGGTTACCCCAGGCATTGATCTGGGGTTATTTTTTTGTGTTTTTTCTCCGTTTAATTCAATTCAATAAAAAATGCAGCAACCTCAGGTTGCTGCATTTTTGATATCGTAAATCAAGATATGGAAGCTTGCTTTACTGGCATATTTTTTACGCCGCTTTTATGTGCTTAATCCATTTGTTGACTTGTTCTTCGAGTACATCGAGCGGCAGTGGACCATTTCGTAACACTACATTATGAAACTCGCGGATATCAAATTTATCCCCAAGCTGCTTTTTCGCCTGTTCGCGTAAGGACAAAATTTTCAGCATACCCACTTTATAAGCGGTCGCTTGAGATGGCATAACAATATGACGCTCTACCATTTTTATCGCATCAGACTCAGCATTTGGCGTGTTTTCAACGTAGTAAGCAATCGCTTGTTCGCGTGTCCATTTTTTAGTGTGAATACCTGTATCAACCACTAGGCGACAGGCGCGCCATAACTCCATTGATAATCGGCCGAAGTCTGAATATGGATCAGCATATAAGCCCATTTCTTTAGGGAAATACTCAGAATACAATCCCCAACCTTCAACATAGGCTGTGTAGCCGTTAAATTTACGAAACTGAGGAATGCCTTGCAGCTCTTGTGCTTTGGCTATTTGCATGTGATGGCCAGGAATACCTTCATGGTAAGCCAATGCTTCCATTTGGTATTTAGGCATGGCATCCATTTTATATAAGTTGGCGTAGTAAGTGCCCGGGCGTGAACCGTCTGGTGCAGGTTGGTCATAAAATGCTTTGCCGGCAGACTTTTCACGAAATGATTCAACTTGTTTAACCAATAAAGCTGCTTTGGGTTTAACTTTAAAGACCTCGTCTAAACGAGATTCCATATTATCGATTAACGCTTTTGCTTCTGTTAAATATGCTTGTTGGCCTGCTTTGGTATCTGGGTAATAAAACTGTTTGTCATCACGCATAAAAGTGAAAAACTCAGGCAAAGTGCCAGAGAAATTGACTTTTTTCATGATGATACGCATTTCATTATGAATACGCTTCACTTCAGACAATCCAAGGTCGTGGATCTCATTGGCTGTCATATTAGTGGTGGTAGTACGGGCAAGCGCATTATTAAAAAATGCTTCACCATTTGGTAACTTCCAGGCACCATCACGATCATCCGCGCGCGCTTCTAGGGTTTTGGTGTAACGGATTAATTGTTCATATGCGGGCTTAACTTTGGTGAGTAAAGCGTGTTTCACTTCTGCTAGTAAGGCTTGTTTTTTATCGTCACTGATATCGAGCTTAGCAATTTTACGATTGGCATCAGCCCAAAGTGCATTATCTTTGCCTGTGTCGGTAAACGGCACGCCTGAAATAATATTCTCACTGTCTGCCATCACATAAGCAAACACAAACTTAGGCGCAATAATCTGTTTTTCTGCACGCAGTTCTAATGCAGCTTCTAGCTGAGCTAACAACGTTTCAGTGGCATTCAGACGGCTAATATAAGCCTTAGCATCGCTTTCATCTGTAATTTGATGTTGATTAATAAGAATGGCTGCCACCATCGAATGAACACCATACATTTGGTTCATTGGGTAGGTATGGTAACGCCATTTATCGTCAGCAATGGCTTGCACTAGGCGTGCATGTAATAACTCAAAACTCAGTGACGTTTGCTCATCGAGTTGTTTTACATCTAATGCATTAAGTTGCGCAAGTTGCTTTTTAGCGCGTTCAAGATCGGCATCTGCCGCAGCTTCTGACAAGTCATTCCATTTGTCGTAGTCTTTTTTGATGCCCAGGTAGGTTTGATTAACAGGGCTGGACATGACATTTTCCATGAAGATGTCTTCAAACAATGCGTTGGCTTTTTCTGACTCGCTATTAAGAGCTACTGCCTTGGTTTCTTGTTGGTTTAATGGGGCAGTTGTGTGCGAGTGTGCAATAGCAGTTGTGCTTAATAAGCTTGATAGTGCCACGGCAATAATAGTCGTTTTGGTTTTGAGGGACATCGATATCTTCCTAAAGTACACAATTTATAGGCTGACATCCTAATCAAGCTTTCACTAAATGTGTTAATTGAAATGTTAGAAAGTGTGTATTTTGTTATTGTTATACCATTCCGCGTTAATAAGTGATGGCTCACCGAGAGTGTAGAAGGGCTTAAATAAGGCGCATGACTGACTTGTTAATTTAATCAGCAAGGCATGCGCAAAAATGAGGGGAATAGGTGCCCAAGCGATTGCTAATGGGCACGTTTTACAAGGTGTTGTATATGAGTTAAGTCGGGTTAAATAAACTGTGACAGTAAATCATTGACAAACATGTGCCCCTTTGGCGTGAGTTGCCAATGGGTGTCTGTTTCAGTGAGTAAGCCTCTGTTTATCGACTTTGTCATGCCAACCTTAACGACATCTGCAGATTGCCCTGTACGTTGCTCAAACTCTGTTTTAGCAATGGGTGTCATCAGCCTTAAGCGATTCATCAAATACTCTAAAGGACGATCGTCTTCAATCACATCAGATGTTTCAAAGGTGTAGTTGTCTGCGGCGAGATAGCCTTTAGGATGCTTAATTTTAACGGTTCTGATAATTCGGTTTTGCTCAGGCAAGGTGACTTTACCGTGTGCGCCACAGCCTACGCCTAGGTAATCGCCAAATTGCCAGTAGTTCAAATTATGTCGGCATTGATATCCCGGTTTTGCATAAGCGGAAATTTCATATTGCTCGTAACCTAACGCCGCGAGCTTTTTTTGTCCTTGTTCGTATATTTGCCACAAGTTCTCATCGTCTGGAAGCTGTGGTGGTTTTGAATGGAACAAGGTGTTTGGTTCAATAGTGAGTTGATACCAAGATAAATGCGGTGGTGCTAGCGCTGTCGCCGTATCGATATCGTGCATGGCTTCATCAAAGCTTTGGTTCGGTAAGCCATGCATTAAGTCGAGGTTGAAACTTAAGTAGTCGGCTTGTTTGGCTTTTTGTGCTGCAACCTTAGCTTCATCTTCGTCATGGATACGACCCAGTAAATTAAGCTTTTCTTTAGAAAAACTTTGTACCCCAATTGATAACCTTGTTACCCCAGCGGCTCGATAAGCGCTAAAGTCATCATGTTCAAGCGTGCCTGGGTTTGCTTCCATCGTAATTTCAATATCATCTTCAAATGGAATTAATGCATTCGCGCCCTCAAGAAAACGTTGAATTTGACTGGCATCAAACAAGGAGGGGGTTCCACCACCGATAAAAATAGTGTGTATTTTACGGCCTTGTACATATGCTAAATCAGCTTGTAAATCTGCTAGCAATGCATTCACATATTCTTGCTGCGGTAGCTCGCCATTTTGGCCATGGGAGTTAAAGTCACAATAAGGACATTTCTGAACACACCATGGGATATGCACATACAAACTTAACGGTGGCAGTTGCAAGGTCATTTATTGGCCGCCATCTACTGTTTGTTGGTCTTGTGACTGAATAACACCCTGTGCTTTCATGGCATTAATTAATAGTTCAAGCGCTTTACCGCGATGGCTGTGGGCATTTTTTTGCTCACTAGTAAGTTCTGCTGCGCTGCAATCAAAGCCGTGTGGAATGAACACGGGATCGTAACCATGGCCTTGCTCACCCTGTGGCGCTAAGTTAATACTGCCTTCCCAGGCTGCCTGGCAAATAATCGGTGTTGGATCTTTAGCGTGACGCATATACACCAATACGCATTGAAAACGAGCAGAGCGTTGGGTTTCACCTGTTAGTGCATCTAACAGCTTAAGGTAATTGCTGGTTTCTGTGGCGCCAGCGCCTGAATAGCGCGCTGAATAGATACCTGGTTGCCCTTGTAATGCGTCAACCTCGATGCCTGAATCATCTGCTATTGCAGGTTTTCCGGTTATTTCAGCCGCATGGCGCGCTTTAATAATGGCATTTTCAACAAATGTGGTACCGGTTTCTGCAACATCTGGCACGTTAAACAGATTTTGAGGCAGAACTTCGATGCCATAAGTGGTAAACATTTGCGCAAATTCGGCAAGTTTGCCTTTGTTGCCACTGGCAAGCACGATGTGTTGAATGGGAGATTGCATGAATTGGTCGACCTAAGGTAAAAATTTGCCACATTATACGCTAACAAAGCTGCGATGTACTATGGTTCTTCGGCCGAACTCGCAGGCTCGCTAGAGGGCGTGACTTCGTCACTGCTAGGGTCGCTGTGCTGCTAGGTGCTAGGGCGTGACTTCGTCACTGCTAGGACAGCTGTGCTGCTAAGATTTAGTTAATAGATTTTGCAGCGCAGCGTCCTTGAGACCGTAGGTCGTCCTAGTAGCGCAGCGTCCTTGAGACCGTAGGTCGTCCTAGCAGCGCAGCGTCCTCGAGACCGCAGGTCGTTCTAGCAGCGCAGCGTCCTTGAGACCGTAGGTCGTCCTAGCAGCGCAGCGTCCTCGAGACCGTAGGTCGTTCTAGCAGCGCAGCATCCTTGAGACCGCAGGTCGTCTAGCAGCGCAGCATCCTTGAGACCTTAGGTCGTTCTAGCAGCGCAGCGTCCTCGAGACCGTAGGTCGTTCTAGCAGCGTAGCGCTTTCTTATTCTACGTAGAACTTTTGCTTAAATTTAAGTGATGTATTGAGTTGATTTGCATATTTTATCGCGATATCAAAATTGACATCTTGATCGTCTCTGAAAGGCACTTCGGCAATATAGTAAATAGCATCTCCTTCGCGGATCTCTTTAAAGTCGAGTGTCATGCGCGCATCAATGAGGTTGTTGGCGATGCCAGAGATTTCAACGGCTACAGGAGGATTGCCTTCCAGGTTAGTATTTAATACGGTGATATTCACCAAACCATTATAACCACTGCGTTCTATACCGTAAGTTTTGGCAATTTCTGGGGTGATAAAGGTGCTGTTAAGTGCCATGTAGTGAATATCAAAATTACCCACTTGCTGTTTTTGTTCGGCATAGGCAGCACTGGTAATGCAGGCAAGAGATAACAATAACGCACTAACGATACGACGCGAATTTAACAGTGATTTTAACATGGTAGAGTCCTGTATTGATCTTGTAACTTTAGAGATAAAAAGAGCAGCTATTAACACTTAGCTGCTCTTTTAAATTCAGTTTTAAATAGGCGATAGTGAAAAGCGTATCGCTTAAATCATTGCCCAAAATGGAATGTACTGTGCAAATAGCATGTTTAAGAAGTTCATCGCAATAAACACCACCAGTACCGATAAATCTAAGCCGCCAAGAGACGGTAAAATTTTACGCACAGGGGCTAAAATTGGCTCTGTTAACTGAGTCATAATCATCACCACTGGGTTATAGCCTTGATTAAACCAACTCAAAATTGCACGGATAAGTAGCATCCAAAACAGCAATACGCCCGCATTTTTAAGCACTGATACCACAGAAAATAACAAGATGGTTAAAATATCAACACCAGCACCTGCGATGAAAGTAAGCACTAACATTTTTACAATAACAACGATAAGTGCTAATAAAATTGATGAGGTATCGATACTGCCTATTGACGGCAGCACTCGGCGCATTGGCGCGACAATGGGTTGTGTTGCCTTGACTACAAATTGGCTGAACGGATTATAAAAGTCGGCTTTAGCCAGTTGTAACCAAAATCGAAGAATGACTACCATAAGGTATAAATCAAACACCGTGTTGATCAAAAAAACCATTGCATTCATGAATATTGCCTTACATTTATATCATTGAATTGGATAAGGCTCATTTGCCTATTTAACGTTAGTTTGTCTTACTACGCGCCATAATCTTATCACTAAGCTTTTTACACTGAGATAAATAATCCTTCATCTGAACTCTATATCATCAAGCTTAGTGGTTTATTAAAACGTTTTAGCCATCTCTTCAGCACGAGCCACACAATTGCTCATGGCTTTATCGACTAAACCGCCTAGGTCGCCTTCTTGGAATGTCTCTACCGCTCTAGCTGTTGTGCCGCCTTTTGACATCACATTTTGACGTAATTGTGCCACAGACAGTTGTTGGTTTTGAATCACCATTTGTGCAGCACCCAGTGCCGCTTGTTCTGCCAGTAATCTGGCTTTGTCTTCTGCCATGCCCATGTTGACGCCCGATGCAATCATCGATTCAATAAACAGGAAGAAGTAAGCTGGTGAACTGCCAGAAAGTGCAATCACTTGGTTTAAACCATCCTCGCTGTCTACCCACGCCACTTTACCACCGCTTTGCATTAAGGTTTCGCAAATGGCCTTATGCTCAGCAGAAATATCATCTCCAGCATAAATACCGGTCATGCCATAACCAATTTGGGTCGGTGTGTTTGGCATAGTACGAATAAGTTTAATCGGTTGCTTAAGGTATTGCGAATAACGCGCTGCGGGGATACCTGCAGCGATAGTGATGATTAACTTATTGGCTAAATCAAGATGACTCAATGCATCACAAACGGCTTCCATTAATTGTGGTTTAACACTCAGTACAATGACATCAGCAGCTTGTGCAGCTGCAGCATTGTCGTGTGACACTTCAATGGCAAAGTCTTGCTTCAATGCATCAAGCTTACCTTTGCTTGGATTGGTTGCGTGGATAAGGGCACTTGGATAACCATGTTTGACTAAGCCGCTAATAATACTGCGAGTCATGTTGCCCGCGCCGATAAAACATACTTTTGCTTGAGTCATTTCAATTACATCCAATAAATAGAGTGAATTTATGTCCTGTTGTTATATATGTTACCTAAAAGGACGCTTCGCTGCTAGGGCATGACTTTGTCACTGCTAGGGTCGCTATGCTGCTAGGGCGTGACTGCGTCACTGCTAGGGTCGCTTCGCTACTAGGGCGTGACTTAGTCACTGCTAGGGTCGCTATGCTGCTAGGGCGTGACTGCGTCACTGCTAGGGTCGCTTCGCTACTAGGGCGTGACTGCGTCACTGCTAGGGTCGCTTCGCTACTAGGGCGTGACTTAGTCACTGCTAGGGTCGCTTCGCTGCTAGGGCGTGACTTCGTCACTGCTAGGGTCGCTTCGCTACTAGGGCGTGACTTTGTCACTGCTAGGGTCGCTTCGCTACTAGGGCGTGACTTCGTCACTGCTAGGGTCGCTTTGCTACTAGGGCGTGACTTCGTCACTGCTAGGGTCGCTTTGCTACTAGGGCGTGACTTCGTCACTGCTAGGGTCGCTTCGCTGCTAGGGCGCATACGCTGCTAGAACCTAGAACCTAGAAGGACGAAGTCCGCCCTCAGGCGAGTTTGCGAGCTCCTAGATTCTATGAGTGGCGAGCTTGCGAGCTCTTAGTACCTAGAATTTATCGTTCACCAAATATGGCGCTGCCGATACGCACCATTGTCGAACCATTAGCAATGGCAATGTCCATGTCGCCGCTCATGCCCATCGATAAGGTATCGATGCTCGGATATTGCTGCTGTAATTGGTCGTACAGTGTTTTAAGGTTAGCAAACTCTTGTTGTTGTAATTGAGTGTCGGCTGTTGCAGTTGGAATAGCCATTAAGCCGCGCAACCTTAAATTAGGCAATTTGCTGATAGTAAGTGCTAACGTGGCGACTTGATTCGCATCAACACCAGATTTACTGTCCTCTTGGCTAATGTTGACCTGAATACACACATTTAGCGGCTTTTTATTATCAGGGCGTTGGTCGTTTAATCGTTGGGCAATTTTGTCGCGGTTGACGGTATGCATCCAATCAAAATGTTCAGCAACAATTTTGGTTTTGTTTGATTGTAATGGGCCAATAAAATGCCATTCGATGTCGGGATAATCGGCTGCAAGTGTGGTGATTTTAGTTTCACCTTCCTGGACATAATTTTCACCAAATTGGCGTTGTCCAGCCTCATACGCGGCGATAATGTCGTTGATTGGCTTGGTTTTACTCACGGCAAGCAAGCTTATGTCGCTGGGTAATCTCGAACAATTTTGCGCCGCTTGGTTAATTCTACTCTGGGCGATTGATATTCTGTCTGCTATTGTTGTCATAATGTTGGCTAAATGGATGTCTCTACAATGGAAATCACTGAATTACTCGCTTTTAGTGTAAAACACAAAGCATCAGATCTACATCTTTCTGCGGGTGTTTCACCCATGATCCGAGTTGACGGCGAAGTACGTAAAATTAACTTACCCGCACTCGATCATCAAGGTGTTCATAGCCTTGTTTACGACATCATGAACGATAAGCAACGAAAAGACTATGAAGAACACCTTGAAATCGATTTTTCATTTGAGGTGCCTAACTTAGCGCGTTTTCGTGTTAACGCATTTAACCAATCTCGTGGTGCCGGTGCAGTATTTCGTACCATTCCATCGGACATTTTGTCATTAGAGCAGTTAGGTGCCCCGGAAATTTTTAAAAAAATCTCCAGCTATCCACGTGGTTTAGTCCTTGTTACCGGGCCAACGGGTTCTGGTAAGTCAACCACATTAGCGGCCATGGTCGATTATATTAATGATAATCGTCACGAACATATTTTGACCATTGAAGATCCTATCGAATTCGTTCACCAAAATAAACAATGCCTGGTTAACCAACGTGAAGTGCATAAACACACCCACAGCTTCAATGCCGCATTACGAAGTGCGCTGCGTGAAGACCCCGACGTTATTCTTGTTGGTGAGATGCGTGACCTTGAAACTATCCGCTTAGCGATGACCGCCGCCGAAACCGGTCACTTAGTGTTTGGTACTTTGCACACCACTTCAGCCGCAAAAACTATTGACCGTATTGTCGACGTATTCCCAGAAGGTGAGAAAGGCATGGTGAGAACCATGTTGTCTGAATCACTGCAGGCCGTTATTTCGCAAACATTGATCAAAAAAATTGGTGGAGGCCGAGTTGCGGCGCACGAAATTATGATGGGTACTCCAGCAATTCGTAACCTTATTCGCGAAGATAAAGTGGCACAAATGTATTCTGCCATTCAGACCGGTATGGCTCATGGTATGCAAACGCTAGATCAATGTTTACAAAACTTGGTTAATCGCGGGCTGATTACTCGTGAAGATGCAATGCATAAAAGCTCGAATAAACAAGCTAATTTTTAAGGATTAGGATCATGGATGTTCGTCCGTTTTTAAATATTATGGTCGAGAAAAAGGCCTCAGATTTATTTATCACAGCGGGTTTTCCGCCCAGTGCCAAAATAGACGGTGAATTACGTCAACTATCTGAAACTAAGTTAACGCCGCAACAGTCTTTAGAGTTTGTTGAATCGTTAATGAGCGATGTGCAAAAGAAAGAATTTCACGACAGCAGTGAATGTAACTTTGCCTTTGCCGCTAAAGATTTAGGGCGTTTTCGTGTTAGCGCTTTTTGGCAGCGCGAATCTGCTGGATGCGTAATGCGCCGCATTGAAACCAATATTCCTGAAGTGGATGACTTGAAACTGCCAGCCATTCTTAAAGATTTGGTCATGAGTAAACGTGGCTTAATCATTATGGTCGGTGGTACTGGTACCGGTAAATCAACCTCGCTTGCAGCACTTGTCGGTTATCGCAATGCTCATTCTCGCGGTCATATTTTAACGATTGAAGACCCTGTCGAATTTGTACACAACCATCGTAAAAGTATTATTACTCAGCGAGAAGTGGGCATCGATACCGACTCGTTTGACGCCGCACTCAAAAGTTCATTACGTCAGGCGCCAGATGTTATCTTAATTGGTGAAATCCGAACGCAGGAAACCATGGAGTTTGCGCTATCGTTTGCTGAAACAGGTCACTTATGTATGGCGACCTTACACGCCAACAACGCTAACCAAGCACTTGACCGTATTATGCATTTGGTACCAGAAAGTAAACACAATCAATTACTGTTTGATTTATCGTTAAACTTACGCGGTATTGTTGCGCAGCAACTGATCCCAAAATCAGACGGAACAGGGCGTCGAGCCGCCATTGAAGTGTTAATCAATACCCCTCGTGTGGCCAGCTTAATCGCCAAAAATGAGTTGCATCTTCTTAAAGAAACCATGGGTAAATCACGTGAGCAGGGCATGCAAACGTTCGATCAGGCCTTGTTAGATTTATACCTCGAAGGCGAAATTAGCTATGCAGATGCATTGCACCACGCCGATTCTCCAAATGATTTACGCTTAATGATTAAACTGCAAGGTAACGAAGCTACCTCAGCGGGGTCAATGGAAGGCATTACGCTAGACATGGATTAGTCATTCCCTGCCACTATCTATCCTGATCTCTGGATAAGAGATCAGGATAATGTTAAAGGTCCAAACGTTAATTATTATATCTTTCAAACGTGTCCTTTTTTTGCTAACAGCGCGAAGTGATGAGTCTATTACAAGTCGATTAAACGCCGTTAGCAGGGCAAAGGGCTGTTTAAGCGCTTTTTGTTGTCTCCGCTTCAGGTCATTTAACTTTTTGAGAGGTTATTAGCAGCAACTTATGAGCTTTATTGCTATGATCAGGACTAATTTATAACATCTATATTTTAAACCTCTCAAGGATGCCTCATGTTTTTATGGCAAAAGTTCGCACTTTCTACTTCACTGGTATTATTTTCGTGTTCAGCACTCGCAGTCAAAGTGACCGATGAAGTTGATATTGGTGGTGCGGTTCGTATTAACTACGGTTGGAAAGATTACGACGACAATGCAAAGTTAGAGTTTGAATTGTTCCGTGCCGACGTCAATTACAAAGCGAAAGATGGCTTATTTGCATCAGCTCAATACCGTTGGTATCAAGATATGGATGTTATCCATCATGCCTATATGGGTTACCAGTTTGATGATGCACAATCAGTTCAAGTAGGCGTAACCCAAGTGCCGTTTGGTTTTTTACCTTATGCCGCTCACTCATTTTGGTTTAGCGCTGCTTATTACCTTGGTTTCGAAGATGATTACGATGCAGGTGTGCATTATAAAAACGAACAAGATGGCTGGCGTTATGACTTAGCGTATTTTGCCAATGACGAATACGGCGATGGCTCTCGTTATGACCGTTACTCGTTTGACGTAGCAACAACGGGTGAGTCTCCATACGAAGAGTCTGGCCAAATCAACGCACGTATTGAACGTGAATTTACCACCGGTGAGGTGACTCACAAGTTAGGTGGTTCGCTGCAGTTTAGCCAGTTAGATTTTGTGGCTGATGCGGCAAACATCAACGGTGACGACACAGACAGCATCGCAGCAGCTGCACATTGGCAAGCGGACTGGCAAAAATGGCAATTACAAGTTCAATATATGCATTACGACTATGACGTAGACAGCAACCGTATTGCGATTGGTGCATTCCAGTATCAATCTGATATAGCTGCTGAAGCTGATGTGGCAATCGTTAACGTTGCTAAGTCATTTGATGTTAACTGGGGACCGATTACTCAATTAACTTGTTATAACGATTACAGTCAGGTGATGGCGTCTGGTCAAGGCTTAGATGACTCAATTCAGAACGTAACCGGATGTGCTATTACTGCGGGTAAACTGTATTCTTATGTGGATTGGATTGCCGGTAAAAACATGTACTTCGTTAACGGCCCAGGTGTTGGTATCGACAACGGTGACACGGCCTGGCATTCAAGATTAAACATCAATGTGGGTTTTTATTTCTAAACGCGAATGATCTTAACATTGCCATAATACGTACTGTTATGTGAAATCTGCTAAGGTATTGATAAGTTGATTATCAATACCTTTTTTATTGGGTGTAATTTGAGTAAAGGACTGGCAAAATGATAAAGTACATTACATCAATCGCGCTATTAACGGGAAGTGTTGGTGTGTCAGCGGCAAGCTGTCCTGAATACCTTAATGTCGATGCGCGTAAATTACATTCAAAAGAAAACGTCAATTTGTGCGAGCTGACTCAAGGTAAGCCTGTGTTAATTGTTAACACCGCATCAAACTGTGGTTTTACGCCGCAATTTGACGCATTAGAAGCATTGCACAAACAATACGCCGACAAAGGTTTAGTGGTGATTGGTTTCCCCTCTGACGATTTTTTCCAAGAAGAAAAAGATGAAGCGAAAACGGCAGATGTTTGTTTTATCAATTACGGTGTCAGCTTTACCATGGTCGCGACATCGCCGGTAAGAGGTGATAATGCCAATTCGGTGTTTAAATACCTTGGCGAGAAAAGTGATTCACCTAAATGGAACTTTTATAAATATTTAGTCTCTGGCGATGGGCAAAGCGTGCAACAATTTAATTCACGCGTAAAACCAGACAGTGAAGAAATGAAAAAAGCGATAGAGTCTGTATTATAAACAGCTGCACTATCGAAAGAGCGCTAAAGACGATCAAAATCGATAACTAGCGCTCTTTTTGTTTTTAAAGAATAAGATACAATTGATTGATAACCAATACCTAGCTCAGCACCAAGCAGATATTGTATTAGTAAGGTTGCATAAAACCTTACGCTATTTTGTGTTGTTGCAGTTACTTAGATTGAATACGGAGAAGATATTTTGGCTAGATTTTCAGGATTAGATAAAGACACCGGTCATAAAGCACGCGGTAAAACTGGCGTGTTGATCATGAATCTAGGCACACCAGATGCGCCAACCGCATCTGCCGTACGTATCTATTTAGCTGAGTTTTTGTCAGATCCACGAGTGGTTGAAATTCCAAAGTTAGTGTGGATGTTAATTCTCCATGGCATTATTTTACGCATTCGCCCGGCTAAATCGGCGGCGTTATATCAACAAGTGTGGACTGAAGCCGGCTCACCATTACTTGATATCAGCCAACGTCAACAAACCAAACTAGCAAACCAGCTGCAGGCACAAGGGCATGATGTGAGTGTGCACTTAGCCATGCGTTATGGTTCACCATCTGTGGCGACCACTTTGCAAACTATGCACAAGCAAGGCATTGATAACCTAGTGGTACTGCCTTTGTATCCTCAATATGCAGCGCCGACAACCGGCTCCGCTTTTGATGCTCTAGCCAAAGAGATGATGAAGTGGCGTTATTTACCCGCGCTTCATTTCATTAATACTTATCATGATAACCCCGACTTTATCGATGCGATTGCCGCTTCAATTCAAAAAGATTTTGAATTAAATGGCAAGCCACAAAAATTAGTGATGTCGTACCATGGAATGCCAGAACGTAACTTACATCTTGGCGACCCATATTATTGCTTCTGCATGAAAACCACGCGTTTAGTTGTCGAAAAGCTTGGGTTGAGTGAAGATGAATATGTGGCTACCTTCCAATCACGTTTTGGTAAAGCTAAATGGCTACAACCCTATACCGATATGACCATCGGCAGTCTGCCAGAAAAAGGTATTACCGATATTGCGGTAATTTGTCCTGCGTTTAGTGCTGATTGTTTAGAAACACTAGAAGAGATTAAAGGCGAGAATCGTCATGTCTTTGAAGATGCTGGTGGCAAAAACTTCCGTTACATCGAATGCCTAAATGACAATGATGACCATATCAATATGATGGCAAATTTGGTTAAACCTTTCATTTAGGTCCTAGGGACTCGCAAGCTCGCCAGAGGGCGGGCTACGTCCTGCTAGGGTCGCTACTCTGCTAGATGCTAGGGCGCTTCGCTTCTAGGGCGGACTGCGTCCTGCTAGGGACAGCTTCGCTGCTAAGATCCTAGGCCGCGACGCGGGTGGTCTGTTGATTTTATAGAATCTAGCCGCGTAGCGTCCTAGCAGCGCAGCGCTCTAGGCTATTGCGTACCCACGTTTTTATTTTATATCCTCGCCTCAGCTTTTACGATTTGGTAAACTCAACTCATGGCCATTGAAAAGAAATGTTATGAGAATAGATCCTAATATCACCCTCGTTTATAGTACCGATAAAGGTCGCATCGACCAACCTAAAGCTCAGGCAGAAGTGCCAACGGGCGATGGCGTCGTTCGCATTCATAAAGACAGTAAAGGTAGAAAGGGTAAGGGCGTCAGTGTCATTAAAGGCCTTGCTCTAGACGAAAAAGCCTTAAAAGAATTAGCACAAAAACTCAAGAAACAATGTGGTTGTGGTGGTACAGTGAAAGACTTTAACATTGAAGTACAAACAGACAATCGCGAACTGGTAAAATCCATATTAGAGAAATTGAATTTCACCGTGAAATTAGCGGGTGGATAAACGCTAACTACACGACTTGGGAGAGCATATGGATAGTTTAAAAGATCACTTTTTAATTGCGATGCCATCATTAGATGACACATTTTTTGAACGTTCAGTGATTTACATTTGCGAACACGACGACAAAGGCGCAATGGGCATTATGGTCAACCGACCTATCGGTGTTGATGTTGAAGAGTTACTCGATCAAATGGAGCTTAATCCCTCTGCAGAGCAAATGTTTTCCATTAATGAAGAAGTGTTGGTGGGTGGCCCCGTTTCTCCCGATCGCGGTTTTGTATTACATACGCCGCAGAAGAATTGGATTAATAGCGTTGAAATCAGTGAATATTCAATGCTGACATCTTCTCGCGACATTCTAAGTTCGATTGCAATTGGCAAATCTCCTGACAACTTTATCATTGCTTTGGGTTATGCCGGTTGGGGTAAAGATCAATTAGAACAAGAATTAGCAGACAATACCTGGTTAACCATTAAAGCCTCTCCTGAGTTACTGTTTAATGTTGACCATGAACAGCTTTGGCAAAATGCCACCCAAACATTGGGCTTCAATTTCTGGCAAATGTCGACTCAAGTCGGCCATGCTTAATAGTATCGCTACGCGGCTAGGTGCTAGGGCGTGACTTCGTCACTGCTAGGACGCTACGCTGCTAGAACCTAGAACCTAGAACCTAGAACCTAGAACTTAGAACCTAGAACCTAGAACCTAGAAGGACGAAGTCCGCCCTCAGGCGAGCTCGCGAGCTCCTAGATTCTAAGAGTGGCGAGCTTGCGAGCTCCTAAAACGATTAAACAAAGAGAAATACATGCAACCACAAACGGTTTTAGGCTTTGACTATGGCACTAAAAGTATTGGTGTCGCGATTGGTCAAGCCATTACGGCAAGTGCAACTCCGTTATTATCAATTAAAGCGGTTGATGGTATTCCGAATTGGGACGACATCGAAAAACTGCTTAAAGAGTGGCAACCCGATTTAGTGGTAGTTGGTTTACCGCTCAATATGGATGGCACAGAACAAGAAATGACTCAACGAGCACGGAAATTTGCTAACCGTATCAATGGTCGCTTTGGGGTGAAAATTGCCACTCAAGATGAACGCCTTACAACCGCAGATGCTAAAGCGAGATTATTTGAGCTAGGCGGCTTTAAAGCGCTAACAAAAGGCCAGATTGACGCCGTTTCAGCCGTATTGATTATCGAAAGCTACTTTGAAAACCAATATTAATCTCAACACTCGATTGCTACTAGGGCTGTTGGAGTATTCAAACACCGCCCACAACTCCGTCTTTCCGGCAATGCTGTTGAGCCGGAATCCCGGTGTTAGCTCTTAAGTGTTAAATCTTAAAATCATAAAATCTTAAAACTTAAAATCTAAGTCAAAAGAAACACCTGGATCCCTGATACAAGCACTCAGGGATGACGGGCGTGTAGAGTATTTCAGTGATAACTATGACGACATCATTTCAAAATACCTACACCGCCCACGACTCCGTCTTTCCGGCAATGCTTTTAAGCCGGAATCCAGGTGTTAGCTTTTATGTGTTAAATCTTAAAACCTAAAATCTAAGTCAACAGAAACACCTGGATCCCCGATAAAAGCATTCGATGATGACGAGCGCTGAAACAACACAATGATTGGCCCCCGAAACACCGCCCACTACTCCGTCTTTCCGGCAATGTTTTTGAGCCGGAATCCAGGTGTTAGTTTTTATATGTTAAATCTTAAAACCTAAGACTGAAAACCTAAAATCTAAGTCAAAAGAAACACCTGGATCCCCGATAAAAGCACTCGAGGATGACGGGCGGTGAAGCAACACCTGACCCCCGATTTAAGCACGAGGATGACGATCGCTGAAACAACACAATGATTGACCTCCGAAACACCGCCCACTACTCCGTCTTATATGGACCCACCCGTTTTGCAAGTGATCTCGAAGCGTTAATAAACAAATTCATTGCCTTCATATATCCGGCTTGTAAATCGGGTGTTTTATATACCCGCAGCCCTAATGCAATTAGCTAACTACT
>NZ_JCAYNT010000069.1:0-652 GCF_059758095.1 Shewanella sp. MF05913 | reverse complement strand
AATTATCTTGATGGATATCAAGGGTACTTACACGTGGATGGTTATCAGGCCTATGCCAAAACAGAGGCAACCTTAGTCGGCTGTTGGGCTCATGCTCGTCGTAAATTTATCGACGCGAAAAAGCTACAAGGTAAAAATAAAACCGGTAAAGCGGATGTGGTTTTGAGCCTTATCCAAAAACTGTACGCTGTTGAGTCACGCGTTAAAGATAAAAGTGTGGATGATAAATACACGACAAGACAACAAGCCAGTGTGCCTATACTGGGCAAGCTAAAAGCATGGCTTGAGCAGAACCAGCCCAATTTAGTGGGCAATACCAAACTGATTGAGGCGGCTAATTACCTGGCTAATCAATGGCACAAACTCATACGTTGTGTCGATGATGGCAGACTCAGCATCGATAACAATAGAGCTGAACGCGCAGTAAAACCGTTTGTGATAGGCCGAAAGAATTGGTAATTAAGCCAAACGGCTAACGGTGCACATGCAAGTGCAACGCTTTACAGTATTGTGGAAACCGCCAAAATAAATGGTTTAATCCCATTTGATTACATCATGGCTTGCCTTAATGAACTGTGTAAACCAGCACCGGATATCGACAACCTGTTACCATGGAATTTTAAACAATAGGTGTGGTTCGCTAGACGGTTAC
>NZ_JCAYNT010000068.1:0-670 GCF_059758095.1 Shewanella sp. MF05913 | reverse complement strand
TTCCTAAAAACAAAAAAGGAAGCCGAAGCTTCCTTTTTCAGTGTTCACTAAAGTCGCTATTACGCGATGATTTTAGCTACTACACCAGCACCAACTGTACGGCCACCTTCACGGATAGCGAAACGTAAACCGTCGTCCATCGCGATTGGGTAAATCAGGGTAACTACCATTTTGATGTTATCACCAGGCATAACCATTTCTACGCCTTCTGGTAACTCAATTGTGCCTGTTACGTCTGTTGTACGGAAGTAGAACTGTGGACGGTAACCTTTGAAGAATGGAGTGTGACGTCCGCCTTCTTCTTTTGATAACACATACACTTCTGATTCGAATGTAGTGTGTGGCGTGATTGAACCAGGCTTAGCTAGTACTTGACCACGTTCTACGTCATCACGCTTAGTACCACGTAATAACACACCACAGTTCTCGCCTGCACGACCTTCGTCAAGCAGTTTACGGAACATTTCTACACCAGTACATGTTGTCTTAGTAGTTGCATGAACACCAACGATTTCTACTTCGTCAGATACACGTACAATACCACGCTCAACACGACCAGTTACCACTGTACCACGACCTGAAATCGAGAATACGTCTTCGATTGGTAGTAGGAATGGCTTATCGATATCACGCTCTGGCTCTGGAATATAAGAGTCTAACGCTTCAGCTA
>NZ_JCAYNT010000067.1:0-676 GCF_059758095.1 Shewanella sp. MF05913 | reverse complement strand
TAAACTACGCTTTATTTACCCCCTGCTAAATGGTATTTAAAGATGGCCAGACCAAGACAGACAATCGTTAGTCTAGAAGATACCCCTTATTATCACTGTTGCTCGCGTGTAGTACGCAAAGCTTTTTTGTGCGGAATTGATAACTTTACAGGAGAGAATTTTGAGCATCGACGTGACTGGGTTGATTCTCGTATTCTTGAATTGGCAACCATCTTTGCTATCGATATCTGTGCCTACGCTGTGATGAGCAATCACTTGCATGTGGTATTAAAGGTTGATGCAGAAAAAGCGAAATGCTGGTCAGATAAAGAAGTATTAATTCAATGGCACAAAGGTTTTAAAGGCACATTACTGACGCAAAAATTTGTTAAAGGTGAGGACTTAAACTCATTTGAACTTAACACAGTGCATGATTGCATAACCCAATATAGGCAACGCTTAATCGACATCAGCTGGTTTATGCGCTCTTTAAGTGAGCCAATCGCTCGAATGGCCAATAAAGAAGACAAGTGTACTGGCCGCTTCTGGGAAGGTCGTTTTAAGTCCCAGGCACTGCTTGATGAAGCCGCAGTATTAGCCTGTATGGCCTATGTTGATTTAAACCCGGTCAGAGCCAATATGGCCACAACTCCAGAAACCTCAGATTACACCAGTATTCAACGTCGAATAAATTCAG
>NZ_JCAYNT010000066.1:0-706 GCF_059758095.1 Shewanella sp. MF05913 | reverse complement strand
CAAGAGCTTCGGCCTAAAACCATGACGTTGTTGCTGCTTTGGGAAGAATACAAAGAGCGGCACGCGGAAGGTTTTTACAGTTACACTCACTTCTGCCGTCAGTACAAGGCATGGCTTAAATGCCAAAAACCCTCGATGCGACAAA
Source organism: Shewanella sp. MF05913 (assembly GCF_059758095.1). Taxonomy (NCBI): domain Bacteria; kingdom Pseudomonadati; phylum Pseudomonadota; class Gammaproteobacteria; order Alteromonadales; family Shewanellaceae; genus Shewanella; species Shewanella sp. MF05913. Next base: position 561 of record NZ_JCAYNT010000066.1, on the reverse strand, counting down.
ACCATAAAGCTGGTGAAAAACTGTTTGTGGATTACTGTGGCCCAACCATGAGTATTGTTGATAGAAGTACAGGCGAATGCCGTACTGCACAAGTGTTCGTCGCGGTCATGGGGGCATCAAATTATACCTATGCCGAAGCGACTTACAGCCAGAAACTTGAAGATTGGGTGATGAGTCATGCCCGTTGTTTTGAGTTTCTTGGTGGTGTTCCTGAGCAGATCATTCCTGACAACCTTAAAAGTGCCGTCACCAAACCCTGCCGATATGAGCCTGACTTAAACCCAACCTACCAACAACTAGCGACGCATTACGATACCGTCATTGTGCCTGCAAGACCCTATAAACCAAAGGATAAAGCCAAGGCTGAAGTGGGTGTACAAATTGTTGAACGTTGGATCATGGCACGTCTTCGTAATGAAACCTTCTTTAGCTTGCGTCAATTAAATCTAAAGATTCAAGAATTACTCATCGATTTAAATCAGCGACAAATGAAAAAACATCCTGGCTCACGATTAAGTCAATTTGAAGCCATTGATAAACCAGCGTTAAAACCATTGCCCA
>NZ_JCAYNT010000065.1:0-708 GCF_059758095.1 Shewanella sp. MF05913 | reverse complement strand
TCCTGTTTTATACCGTGTGGTTGAAGTATTTCAAGCTTACCATAGTCGTCTCCCTGATTTTCCCATGTTGTTAAATAATACAATGGAAGAGTTACTTGCAGACGGAGATGACTGGTCAATATACATAGGTATGGGATATTTAGAAACCTTGGCTGCATTAACGCCAGCAACTTTTGATGTCGGCTGTGATTTTAATGAGGCTCTGGCTAAAAACGTACAAGCGCAAGAGCGCTACCACATTAGTGAAGCGGGTCCAGATCATGCCCCTGTAGATTCATTCTTACCCCTGCAATTACTCGGCATGGCGTGCATGTGGCATGACATGGGTAATGAAGTAACGGTTGAAAGTGATTCACTTCCGCGTTTTTTGATTGAAGGTAAATACTTTTAACGGGTTAAGATGAAGTATCTTCGATAGTGAAGAGCAAATTAACTGTAACGATACCCTTGTATACATCTACAGACTTTTCCCGTTATACCAAAAAGAAATCGAGTTTGAAAAGCAATATGGGATAGCAGCATGATTCAAAAAGTTTGACCTTGAAGGCGTAAGCCTAGCAATCCTAAAAACGCGTAAGCCGATAATTAGATAATATTGGACTAGAAATAAATAGTTTTTTGCAAACTCCTAATCCATATTGCACATCAATGTCATTAAAATGGGCGGCATGTTTTATCGTTGTAAGCTTCAACCTCTTCCATAGGAAA
>NZ_JCAYNT010000064.1:0-831 GCF_059758095.1 Shewanella sp. MF05913 | reverse complement strand
ATGGGTGATGAGATGGACGCTCCCTAATACGGCGTCAATGCGCCAAACTGATGTTGAACCATACAGTTACTTAAGGAGCGTCCACTATGAAAGTTACCACTATTGCGATTGATTTGGCAAAAAATGTTTTCCAAGTTTTAGGAATGGATAACCATGCAAAGCAAGTCTTCAATAAACGTTTAAATCGCACTCAACTGACTGAGTTTATGTTGCAACAACCCCATTGCGATGTGGTATTTGAGGCTTGCTATTCATCCCATTACTGGGGGCGTAAGTTTCTCGCTATGGGGCATAACGTTAAGCTTATTCCAGCCCAACATGTCACCCCGTTCGTGCGAGGCAGTAAAAATGACAACAATGACACAATGGCGATTTATGAAGCCAGCTTTAGGCCTAACATTCGTTTCGTGCCAGTGAAAACCGAAGAGCAGCAAGAAATATTGATGTTACACCGAGTCAGAGAGCGATTAGTGAAAGAGAAAACCGCCTGCACTAACCAAATTAGGGGTGTTTTAGTTGATTTTGGCATTTGCTTTGCTCAAGGTTATAAAGCCTTTGAACTGGCCATTTGGGACATCATTAATGATGCATCACAACGCCCTATCATCAAACTGATGGCTAATGATTTCTGGGATGAATATCAAAGTGTTAATAAACGTTTAGACAGAATTAATACCTTGATAAAAAAGCTTGTCGAGCGTGACCCTAATGGCAAAATCTTATTAAGTATTCCTGGTATCGGCCCCATTATCGCGTCAGCGTTTGTTGCATCAATTGGCAAAGGCCAGGCGTTTAATACTGCTAAAGAACTGGGGGTGTGGCTGGGGTTAA
>NZ_JCAYNT010000063.1:0-878 GCF_059758095.1 Shewanella sp. MF05913 | reverse complement strand
GTGACTCGCCTTAGTTTTTAGAATATTCAAGACACTTAAACAGTGTATTGAGAACTCAAGTGTTAATACTTTCGTATTAACGTTTTTCGCACTAACGTAATCACACAAACGACAACGAATCATCATTCATGCGCCTTTAGTTAGTACTATCAGCTTTCCAAATTGTTAAAGAGCGGGCTTAAAAAAGCCAAAGATAAAATTTCGTTTATCTTTGGCATCTCTTACCAATGCATGTTTTTATGGCGAAATACGAGTCTGACCAAACAGCTTTAATAGCCTATTGACCAACCAATTTAACCAACAAGTAAATGGTGGAGCTATGCGGGATCGAACCGCAGACCTCCTGCGTGCAAGGCAGGCGCTCTCCCAGCTGAGCTATAGCCCCATTTACATGCAGTTGAGATTAATATCAAGTAACCAATCATAAGATTGGCGAAGCCAAATCGATTTAAATCAAGGCGGTTTATGCCGACGTTTAGCTTGCTAAACGAGGTATAAATCAACGCAGAGTTAAAGAAGATTTGGTGGGTCAGAGTGGACTTGAACCACCGACCTCACCCTTATCAGGGGTGCGCTCTAACCAGCTGAGCTACAGACCCATTCTTTTTGGTCTTTTAACCGTTACTCAGCGTTGCTTTCGTCGTTCGGTCGTCATGTAGTAAACTACACATCCTTCCTCTCTTCTCAAGCGCCTTGATTAACAATCAAAATCCTCAAAAATACCTTTCGATATCTTTCTCTTTCTTTCTATCAAGTAATCTGTGTGAACACTCACATGCATCTCTGCACTTTAGGTATTGAGTTAGTCGTATAGGTAAGGAGGTGATCCAGCCCCAGGTTCCCCTAGGGCTACCTTGTTACGACTTCACCCCAGTCAT
>NZ_JCAYNT010000062.1:0-885 GCF_059758095.1 Shewanella sp. MF05913 | reverse complement strand
ATGTTGATGTCACCGCACAAGTGATTGATATCGCCGGTAACCCATCTGCAACCGCAACGGATACACAACCTGTTGATGCCACTATGGCGCCTGCACCGACTGTAGAATTCAGCGGCATGGGCACTGATGGCGTGTTCAACAGCGATGAGATCGGTTCTGACGGCACTGTGACCGCAACCGTCACCTTAGCGACGGGTACGCAAGTGGGCGACACCTTGATTGTCACCGACGGCAACGGCACTGAATTGTTTAACGGCCCTGTTACCCAGGACATGCTGGATAATGGCTTTGATGTTGAAGTCCCTGTCACTGCAGGCGCAACCGATGTTGATGTCACCGCACAGGTGATTGATATCGCCGGTAACCCATCTGCAACCGCAACCGACACACAACCTGTTGATGCCACTATGGCACCTGCACCGACTGTAGAATTTAGCGGCATGGGCACTGATGGCGTGTTCAACAGCGATGAGATCGGTTCTGACGGCACTGTCACCGCAACCGTGACCTTAGCGACCGGTACCCAAGTGGGCGACACCTTGATTGTCACCGACGGCAACGGCACTGAATTGTTTAACGGCCCTGTCACTCAAGACATGCTCGACAACGGCTTTGATGTTGAAGTCCCTGTAACGGCAGGCGCAACGGATGTTGATGTCACCGCACAGGTGATTGATATCGCCGGTAACCCATCTGCAACCGCAACCGACACACAACCTGTTGACAATGTTGCCGCACCAGCACCGCTTGTAGAATTTAGCGGCATGGGCAGCGACGGGATTTATAACGCCAGCGAAATTGGTGCTGACGGCACCGTGACCGCAACCGTCACCTTAGCGACCGGCACCCAGATCGGCGACACTCTCGTCGTGACCGATGGCAGTG
>NZ_JCAYNT010000061.1:0-888 GCF_059758095.1 Shewanella sp. MF05913 | reverse complement strand
TTCGTTGGTCAGGAAAATCTAGAGATTGGACAATGATCAATGAAGTAAATTTAAATCCAGAGAAAAAAGAAGCAATGCGGGCGGCATAAAATTTAATTTGATGCGACAACTAACTTGAAAAACTCCGTGCACGACCAACTGGAAGATGGTCGCAGCATTAGGTTATTGAACGTAATTGATGATTACAACCGTGAAGGCTTGGCGATAGAGGTCGACTTCTCCTTACCTGCGGAGCGTGTGGTGAGAACATTGGATCAAATCATCGAATGGCGTGGAAAACCAAAACAGATACGCAGTGATAATGGTCCAGAGTATATAAGTGCGGTACTGGCTGCCTGGGCTGAAAAACACAACGTAGAACTGAAATTTATTCAGCCTGGCAATCCACAGCAGAATGCCTATGTAGAACGCTATAATCGGACTGTGCGATACGAATGGCTGAGCCAATATCTTTGGAATAGTATTGCCGAGGTACAGGAACATGCGACACAATGGCTATGGTTTTATAACAATGAAAGACCCAATACAGCAATTGGTGGTGTCCCACCAAAGCAAAAACTGGCACTAGTGGCCTAAGTCTCTACTTTTGATCTCAGCTAAAAATGGGGAGATTACCCTATGCTTAAACATCTTGATAAAATTACTGATTGCCGTTCCCATATAAATCAAGAACATGATGTCATTGATATCTGCTTTCTTGTACTTAGTGCTGTTATCTCAGGAGCCCAAAGTTGGGCTGATTGCCATGAGTTCGGCACATTGGGGTTCTAGGGATTTTCCCCTCTAAAGTAACATAAATCGCCATACTCACGATATCTAAAGGCATACAAAGGTGGGTTACTTCTCCAAAGTATGGCAAATTATGAGGTTAACTACCCCTTAAACTTA
>NZ_JCAYNT010000060.1:0-889 GCF_059758095.1 Shewanella sp. MF05913 | reverse complement strand
TATGTATATTGACCAGTCATCTCCGTCTGCAAGTAACTCTTCCATTGTATTATTTAACAACATGGGAAAATCAGGGAGACGACTATGGTAAGCTTGAAATACTTCAACCACACGGTATAAAACAGGATCAGCTTGCGTAGCACTTTTTTTCATAGTTTCTACAGGGATATTTGCCAAGCTATCCATACTTTCAGTATCGCGAGTAATCACAGCTAAAAAATAGGCTTCAATCCATTTCGATGGGGCTGCGCGTCCAGCCTCTAACATCCCCTTTCCATTCCACGTTACTTCGGGTAAATCATATATTTTAAAGGTAAGGTCTTGCTCTGGGTACTGCGCAAGCTTTAAGAACGCGGCGTACATTTTTGACGCATAACGTAGCCCACTAGCAGATTCATTTTCTATCTCTGGGGTTTGAACTTCCCAAGTAAGCCAGCGAGATAATTCCAAGTATAGATTAGGAAGAGCAATAAGGTTATCGCGACGAATAGTTATTACCATTTCAACCATTTCTCTAGGAGATGCTAACCGTTTGTCTAGTTTGGCTAAATCTATTTTTACTTTACGCTTTATATTCATTATGTACCTGCTATTGTAGTGAGATCTATATCAAATTCAGATATGTTAACTTCACCGACTACGGAACCCGATGCTGTTTTAGTAATCGGTGTTTCAATATGTAAATATTGTACTTTCTTTCCCCCTACCAATGCTTTATTCAATGCTACAGCTGCCTGCTTATCTGTAGTATCAGGATCTTTACAGGGGCTGATTACACTTTTTGACCAGCGCCAAAAATAATCTCTTCCCTGAAATCATCACTCCAACAAGCCCTATTGAATTTCTGATTCTGGCTTGTTTTAGCGGGATGTAGCTTCACTAGATTTAA